>NZ_JBWKZH010000010.1:0-105665 GCF_059424305.1 Hydrogenophaga sp. GW456-12-10-14-TSB4
GCCCACTTCCCCCTCGCCCGCCAGCGCCCTGGACACCCCTTTCGCCGTGCGCGGCACCCGCTGGCTCGCCGTCGGCAGCCTGCTGGGCCTGATCGTGCTCGGCCTGGCCTGGGAACTGTGGCTCGCGCCCTTGCGCGAAGGCGGGTCCTGGTGGGCCATCAAGGTGCTGCCGCTCACCGCGCCGCTGGCCGGCCTGCTGAAGAACCGCATGTACACCTACCGCTGGGTGAGCCTGCTGGTGTGGCTGTATTTCACCGAGGGCGCGGTGCGCGCCACCAGCGAGTCGGGCACCTCGATGTGGCTGGCCTGGCTGCAGGTGCTGCTGTGCGTCACCCTCTTCGCCGCCTGCGCGCTGCACGTGCGCATGCGCCTGCGCGCCGCCGGCAAGGAAGCCGTGGCCGCCGACGTGGCCAGCTCCAACGCGGCCGCCGAATCCCGCGTGGCCAAACCATGAGCGCAGCGCCGGGCCGTTCCCAAGCAAGC
Source organism: Hydrogenophaga sp. GW456-12-10-14-TSB4 (assembly GCF_059424305.1). Taxonomy (NCBI): domain Bacteria; kingdom Pseudomonadati; phylum Pseudomonadota; class Betaproteobacteria; order Burkholderiales; family Comamonadaceae; genus Hydrogenophaga; species Hydrogenophaga sp. GW456-12-10-14-TSB4. The sequence continues at coordinate 484 of NZ_JBWKZH010000010.1, forward strand.
TCGCACCGCAGCCCGCTGGGCGAAGGTGTTCCAGTGAACACCACCCTGCTGCAAGCGCTGCGCGAGGCCGTGGGGCCGGCGCAGGTGCTGACCCACGAAGACCCCGCCGCCGACCTCTCCGCCTGGGAAAACGACTGGCGCAAGCGCGCGCAGGGCCGCGCGCTGGCCGTGGTGCGCCCGGGCAGCACCGCCGAGGTGGCCGCCGTGGTGCGCGCCTGCGCCCAGGCCGGTGCGGCGATCGTGCCGCAGGGCGGCAACACCGGCCTGGTGGTCGGCTCGGTGCCCGACGATTCCGGCACCCAGGTGGTGCTGAGCCTCACGCGCATGAACACCGTGCGCGAGATCGACGGCGCCAACCTCACCATGACCGTGGAGGCCGGCTGCGTGCTGCAGTCGCTGCAGGACGCGGCCGAGAAGGCGGGCTTCCTCTTCCCCCTGAGCCTGGCGGCCGAGGGCAGTTGCACGATCGGCGGCAACCTCGCCACCAACGCCGGCGGCACGCAGGTGCTGCGCTACGGCAACGCACGCGAGCTCTGCCTGGGCCTGGAGGTGGTGACCGCGCAGGGCGAGGTGTGGCAGGGCCTCACCGGCCTGCGCAAGGACAACACCGGCTACGACCTGCGCGACCTGTTCATCGGCAGCGAGGGCTCGCTGGGCGTGATCACCGCCGCCACGCTCAAGCTCTACCCGCTGCCCGCCGCGCAGCTCACCGCCTGGGCCGCCGTGCCCACGCTGGACGCGGCCGTGGCGCTGCTGGGCCTGGCGCACCAGCACCTGGGCGCGGGCCTGACGGGCTTCGAGGTGATGGGCCAGTTCGCCTTGAGCCTGGTCGACCGGCATTTCCCCGACCTGCGCGTGCCGCTCTGGCAAGAGAGCCCCTACTGCGTGCTGCTCGAGAACAGCGACAGCGAGTCGGAAGAACACGCGCGCGGGCAGTTCGAGCGGCTGCTGGAGACCGCCTTCGAGCAAGGCCTGGTGAGCGACGCGGTGGTGGCCGAGAGCCTGGCACAGGCGCGTGGCCTGTGGCACATCCGCGAGAGCATTCCGCTGGCGCAGGCCGAGGAAGGCCTGAACATCAAGCACGACATCAGCATCCCGGTCTCGCGCATCCCGGCCTTCTGCGCCGAGACCGACGCTTTGCTGCAGCGCGAGATGCCCGGTGTGCGGCTGGTGAACTTCGGCCACCTCGGCGACGGCAACCTGCACTACAACGTGCAGGCACCGGCCGGCGCAGATGCCAAAAAGTTCCTGGTTGAGCAGGAAACGCGCGTGAACACCCTGGTTTTCGATGCGGTGGCGCGCTACGATGGATCGATCAGCGCCGAACACGGCGTGGGCAGCCTCAAGGCCGCCCACCTGCCCCACTACAAGGACCCGGTTGCCCTGGGCCTGATGCGCGCCATCAAACAGGCGCTCGACCCCCAACAACTGATGAACCCTGGCCGCGTGCTCACCCTTCCATGAACCTCCGCCGTCCCGCCCGCCTGCTGCTCGTGTGTGCGCTCGCCGCCACCGGGTTGGCGCACGCGGTCGAGGCCAGCCAGCGCCAGGCCTGGCGCGAGCAGGCGCTGGCGTACGAACACGGGGAAGGCGTGGCGCGCGACACGAATGCGGCCATCGCGCTGTACTGCCGCGCCGCGCTGGCGGGGGATGCGGCCTCGGCCTACAACCTGGGCTGGCTCTACGCGAACGGCAGAGGCACGCCGCGCCACGACGGCTACGCCGCCCACTGGTTCGCTCGCGCTGCCCTGCTGGGCGACACCCAGGCCGAGGCCATGTTCCAGCGCCTGGGCACGCCGGCCGAAAAGCCCGACTGCGTGCTGCAGGCCGAGCGCGCCGACCAGCAGCGCACCAACCAGCTTGCCGAACAGGCGCGGCTCGACGCCGAGACGCAGGCTGTGATCACGCGCTACCGCGACTGGGTCAACACGCCCGAACAGCAGCGCATCATGAAGATCGTCTACAAGCTCGCGCCGCAGTTCGGCATCGAGCCCGGCCTGGCCTACGCGGTGATCAAGGCCGAGTCGAATTTCAATGTGCATGCCCTGTCGGACAAGAACGCCCAGGGCCTGATGCAGCTCATTCCCGAAACCGCCGCGCGCTTCCGGGTGAACAAGCCCTTCGACCCCGAGCAGAACATCCGCGGCGGCCTGTCTTACCTGCAGTGGCTGCTGGCCTACTTCAAGGGCAACGTGCCGCTGGTGCTCGCCGCCTACAACGCGGGCGAAGGCACGGTGGACCGCTTCCGCGGCGTGCCGCCCTACCCCGAGACGCAGGGCTACATCAAGCGCATCCAGCAGATCTTCGCCCTGCAGCAGCACCCCTTCGACGAGCGCATCACCGCGCCGTCGCCGGCCTTGCCCGGCATCGCGGCTGCCCGGCCCTGACCGGGGCCCGCAGGCCACGCGAGCGCGGCGTGCGCTCGACTCAGTAGTAACCCCATGAGGTAGTCCTACGACTATCAGGCGGGGGTGCGCGTTCCTAGAATTTTCGTATCACAAGCCATGCGCCCCAGCACCCGGGCATGGTCACAGGAGACGAAGCTTCATGAACATCGCGCAGCTGCTCGTGCGTTCGGCCCGAACCTTCCCCGACCGGGATGCCGTGCTGCTGGGTGCGCGTGTGTGCTGCGACTACCGCGAGCTGGCGCGCCGGGCCGGGGCGCTGGCCACCGACCTGACGCAGCGCCTGGGCCTGCGACCAGGCGAGCGCGTCGCCCTGCTGCTGCACAACTGCCCGCAGTACCTGGAGATCCTGTACGGCGCCTGGTTCGCCGGGCTGGTGGTGGTGCCGATCAACCACAAGCTGCATGCGCGCGAGGTGGAGTACATCCTGGCCGACAGCGGTGCGCGCGCGCTGTTCACCTCGCAAGATCTGGGCGCGGACCTGCGGCCCGACCCGGCCACCGCGATCGACGTGGACGGCGCGGACTACACCTCCATGCTCGCAAGCGATGCGGCAACACCGGTGCACCGTGCCCCCGAGGACATCGCCTGGCTGTTCTACACCTCGGGCACCACCGGCCGACCCAAGGGCGTGATGCTCACCCACCGCAACCTGCTGTCGATGACGCTCTGCTATTTCTCGGACGTGGACACCGTGCGGCAGGGGGACGCGAGCCTGTACGCGGCGCCCATGTCGCACGGCGCCGGCCTGTACAACCTCCCGCACGTGCTGGCAGGTGCGCGCCATGTGGTGCCCGACTCCGGCGGCTTCGACGCCGATGAAATCCTCGCGCTGGCCGGCCGCTTGCGCGATGTGTCGATGTTCGCCGCGCCCACCATGGTCAAGCGCCTGGTCGAGAGCGCGCAGGCCCGCGGCCTGGACGGCGACGGCATCAAGACCATCGTCTATGGCGGCGGGCCCATGTACGCCGCCGACATCCAGCAGGCCATCGCCGTGATGGGGTCTCGCTTCGTGCAGATCTACGGCCAGGGCGAATGCCCGATGGCGATCACGGCGCTCTCGCGGGAACACCTGGCCAATCTCGGTCATCCGCGCCACGCGCAGCGCATGGCCTCCGTGGGGGTGGCGCAGAGCAGCGTGGAGATCCGCATCGCGCAGCCCGACGGCACGGCGCTGCCCTGCGGCGAGACCGGGGAGATCCTGGTGCGCGGCGACCCGGTGATGCCGGGCTACTGGGGCAACACGCAAGCCACCGCCCAGACCCTGCGCGACGGCTGGCTGCACACCGGCGACATCGGCGAACTCGATGCCGACGGCTTCCTCTCTCTCAAGGACCGCTCCAAAGACCTGATCATCAGTGGCGGCTCGAACATCTACCCGCGCGAGGTCGAAGAGGTGCTGCTGCGCCACCCCGGCGTGCGCGAAGTGGCCGTGATCGGGCGCCCGCACAGCGAATGGGGCGAAGAGGTGCTGGCCTGCGTGGTCGCGCGCCCCGGCCATGCGCTGGACACCGGCGAGCTCGACGCGCTCTGCCTCGCCAGCATCGCGCGCTTCAAGCGCCCGCGCCGCTACCTGCTGCTCGACGAATTGCCCAAGAACAGTTACGGCAAGGTGCTCAAGACCGCTCTGCGGGACCTGGGCGATTCCCCCAACGACAGGAGACACAACCCATGAAACTGGTCACATTCGATCTGCCCGGCGGTCAACGCCACATCGGCGCCCTGCTCGCGGGCGAACAGCGCCTGGCAGACTTCACCGCGTCCTCCACCTCGCCCGCCATGCGCGACATGCTGGCGCTGATCGACGGCGGCGAGGCCGCGCTCAAGGAAGCGCGGCAACTGCTGGACAAACCTGCCGTCACGCACGCGCTGGCCGACGTGAAGCTGGCCGCGCCGCTGCCCGAGCCGCGCCAGATGCGCGACTTCCTGTGCTTCGAGAAACACTTCCGGCAGGCGCGCGCCAACCGCCACCTGTTCGGCGCCACCGACGGCGAGCGCGACCCGGCCAAGGTGGAGATTCCGCCCATCTGGTACGAGGAGCCGATCTACTACAAGTGCAACCGCTTCTCGGTGGTGGGCACGGGCGCGGACATCGTCAACCCGGCGTACTGCCAGATGCTGGACTACGAACTGGAGTTCGCCGCCATCCTGGGCAAGAGCGGCAAGAACATCCGCAAGGAAGACGCGCGCTCGCACATCTTCGGCTACCTGATCTTCAACGACGTGAGCGCGCGCGACCAGCAGATGCGCGAGATGGGCGGCACGCTCGGGCCCACCAAAGGCAAGGACTTCGACACCGGCAACGTGCTGGGCCCGTGGCTCGTCACGGCCGACGAGGTCGGCAACCCCTACGACCTGACCATGATCGCGCGCGTCAACGGCGAAGAATGGTCGCGCGGCAACAGCGGCGAGATGCACCACCGTTTCGAGGACGTGCTGGTCCACGCCTCGCGCGACGAGACGCTGCACGCAGGCGAGTTTTTCGGCTCAGGAACGGTCGGCAGCGGATGCGGACTGGAACTGGGCCGGTTTCTGAAACACGGCGATGTCGTCGAGCTGGAGGTGGAGAAGCTCGGCGTGCTGAAGAACCGTGTGGTGTTCCTTCCCTAAAACCATCTGGAGACAAGCCATGCACACCCTTATCGCGACCCTGCGTTCCCTTGTGCGCCCCCTGGCGGTGGCCACGCTGCTGAGTGCGGCGGCGGCCCCCGTCTGGGCCCAGAAGATCGTGTTCGGTTTCTCGGCGTCCACCGCGTTCGCCAACGCCTTTGTCGCGGCCAACGAGGGCATCTTCAAGAAGCACGGCCTGGACGTGGAAATGAAGCTGGTGCCCAACTCCGCCACCACGCCGGCGGCCCTGATGGCCGGCAGCCTGCAGATCGCCACGCCGACCGCGCCCAACACCATGCAGGCGGTCGAACAGGGCCTGGACCTGGTGGTGCTGGCCGGTGGCGGCTACTACACCAAGGGCATGGAAGACGTGGCCATCATGGTGCGCCCCGACAGCCCCATCAAGACCGCCAAGGACTTCGAGGGCAAGCGCGTGTCCACCCCGGGCCTCAACGCCTTCCTGCACGTGCTGTTCCGCAAGTGGATGGCCGAGAACGGCGGTGACTACAAGAAGGTGACCTTCACCGAGAACGCGTTCGCGCAATCCGTGGACGTGCTGCGCAACGGCCAGGTCGACGGCATCCTCGCGGTGCAGCCCTTCCTCTCGCGCGCCGAAGAGACGGGCGCCGGCCGCGTGGTTGCCTACTACATCGCCGCGCTGGAAGGCGAGGTGCAGTCGGGCTGGCACGTGGCCAACCGCAAGTGGGCCGACGCGAATCCCAAACAGGTCGAGGCCTTCCGTGCCGCCATTCAGGAAGCCTCGGCCCTGGCCCAGAAAGACCCGGGCGTGGTGCGCAAGGCCAACCTGGTCTACATCCCCTTCCCGGCCGAAGTGCAGGCCAAGTTCCCCGACCCGAAGTTCCGCCCGGTGATCACGCCCGAGGTGGTGCAAAACTGGAACAAGATCATGATGGACCAGGACATGCTCAAGAAGCCGATCGACCCGGCGAAGCTGATCTACAAGTGAGCCGCATGAGCCAAGCCAATGCGCCCGTCCTGTCCGTCACCGGGCTGGACTTCACCGTGGGTTCCCTCAACATCCTGAACGACATCTCGCTCACGGTGCATGAGAAGGAGTTCGTCTGCATCGTCGGCGCCTCGGGCTGCGGCAAGACCACGCTGCTGCGCCTGATGGGCGGCCTGCTGAGCCCCACCCAGGGCCGCGTGCTGTACCGGGGCCGTCCGATCGACGGGCCCGACCCGGAACTCGCGGTGGTGTTCCAGGACTACGGGCGCGCCCTGCTGCCCTGGCGCACCGTGGCCGGCAACGTGGAGCTGGCGCTGGAGGCGCGCCGCGTGCCCAAGAACGAGCGCGCGCCCATCATCCGCGACATGCTGGAACGGGTGGGCCTGGCCGAGCGGGCCGACGCCTACCCGATCCAGCTCTCCGGCGGCATGCAGCAGCGCCTGCAGATCGCGCGCTGCATGGCGCAGGCGCCGCAGGTGCTGCTGATGGACGAGCCCTTCGGTGCGCTCGACGCGATGACGCGCCAGACCCTGCAGGACGAAGTGGCCCGCCTGTGCGCCGACGCCGGCGTAACGGTGGTGTTCATCACCCACGACCTGGAAGAAGCGATCTACCTGGGCGACCGCGTGATCTCGATGGACAAGCACCCGGGACGGCTGTCGGAGACGCTGACGATCGAGCTGGAACGGCCGCGCGACCAGCTCACCACGCGGGAGGACGCGCGCTTCCTGGCCTACCGGCACCGCCTGTTCAACCTCCTGCCACCGGGGCACTGAGATGAATGCATCCATGGCGCGCGTGTTCAAGGGGGTGCTGTTCCCGGCGGCGGTCCTGATCTTCTGGGAATTCGCGGCCCGTTCCGGGCTGCTCAAGGCCGAGAGCCTGTCGTCCCCCTTCGCGATCTTCCGCGCGGCGGTGGGCGTGGTCGCCGACGGCAGCCTGTTCAAGGCCGCGCTGGAGACCTTCGGCGGCGCGGTCGGCGGGCTGGTGGTGGGGGCCACGGCGGGCATTCTGGTCGGCGTGGCCTTCGGCCTCTCACGCCACCTGTCGCAGCTGATGCGCGTGTCCACCGAAGCGCTGCGACCCATCCCCTCGGTCGCGCTGATCCCGCTGGCGCTGCTGATCCACGGCTACGGGTTCCAGATGGAGAGCAGCATCGTGGCCTTCTCGTGTTTCTGGCCGCTGCTGATCATCACCGAAAGCGCGGTGCGCGGCATCGAGCCGCGCCTGCTGGAGGTGGCACGCATGCTCAACTTCGGCCTGCGCGAACGCGTCACCAAGATCGTGCTGCCGGCGGCGCTGCCGCGCATCTTCGTCGGCCTGCGGCTGGCGGCCGCGGTGTCACTGGTGGTGGCGGTCACGGTAGAGATCACGGCCAATCCGATGGGCCTGGGCTACGCGCTCATCGTCGCGCAGGAAAGCATGCGGCCCGACCGCGTGTTCGCCTTCATCGGCTGGATCGGCCTGATCGGCTGGGCGCTCAACGCCTCGCTGCTGCGCGCGCAGCAGCGCTGGTTCGGGCGCATGGGCAACTGGGCGGAGCAATCGTCATGAAACAACGGCACGGTGTCCTGATGTGGTTTGCCAGCCTGGGTGTGCTGGCCGCGCTGGTCGGCCTGTGGCAGCTCGCCGCGCACCTGGAGCTGGTGTCGCCAGTGTTCTTTCCGGCCCCGCTGCGCAGCTTCGAGTCGCTCTGGGACCAGATGGGCACGGCCGACTTCTGGCTGGCCTTTCGCGAAACCCTCACGCGCATGGTGCTGGGCTTCGTGACCGCCTCGGTCGCGGGCATCGCACTGGGCGCGGCGATCGGCCTCTCGCCCCGGCTGCGCGCCTATGTGGAGCCCACGCTGGAGCTGATCCGGCCGCTGCCGGCTTCGGCCATGATCCCGGTCTTCGTGCTGCTGATCGGCCTGAACGACCGCATGATCGTGACGGCGATCGCGTTCTCCTCGCTCTGGCCGGTGCTGCTCAACACGGTGCACGGCTTCAAGACCATCGAGCCCCGGCTGCTGGAGGTGGCGCGCATCCTGCACCTCTCGCGGCTGGAGATGGTCTGGAAGATCGCCCTGCCCAACGCGCTGCCCGACATCTTCGCCGGGCTGCGGCTGGCGCTGACGGTCTCGCTCATCCTCGCGGTGGTGGCCGAGATGCTGGCCGGCACCATCGGCCTGGGCCAGAACATCACGCTGGCTGCGCGCTCGTTCCGCAGCGCCGACCTGTACGCCGGGATCATCGTGCTCGGCGCGGTCGGCTACGTGTCCAACATCCTGCTCCAACGCGCCGAACAGCACCTGCTGCGCTGGCGCACGCCCTGAACCCGGCATCCCCCACCCCAACCACAGGAGACAACCCATGAAATGGCAATACACCAAGGGACTGCACGACATCGGCAACGGCAACTACGCCTGGCTGCTGCCCGACGGCACCTGGGGCTGGAGCAATGCCGGCCTGGTGACCGACAGCGGCGAGTCGCTGCTGGTGGACACCCTGTTCGACCTCAAGCTCACGCGCGAGATGCTGCATGCGATGCGCAACGCGGTGCCCGAGGCCAAGGAGATCGCGCAGGTGGTCAACACCCACGCCAACGGCGACCACTACTTCGGCAACCAGCTGGTGGCCGACTCCGAGATCATCGTCTCGCAGGCCTGCGCCGACGAAATGCTCGCGCACCCACCCCAGGCCCTGATCGACCGCTTCCGCAACTACAAGGAACTGGGCGACGGCGGTGAGTTCCTCATGAAGGCGATGGGCCGCGTGTTCGATTTCCGCGGCATCGTCTACACCCCGCCGACCAAGACTTTCAGCGGCGAGATCGACCTCAAGGTGGGCAACAAGACCGTGAAGCTGGTCGAGGTGGGCCCCGCCCACACCAAAGGCGACGTGCTCGCCTACATCCCCGAAGACAAGATCGTCTACACCGGCGACATCCTGTTCAACGGAGGCCACCCCATCGTGTGGGCGGGCCCGGTGGACAACTGGATCCGCGCCTGCGACCTGATGCTCGGCTGGGACGTGGAGGTGGTGGTGCCTGGCCACGGCCCGATCACCGACAAGACCGGCGTGCGCGCGCTCAAGCACTACCTGGAGTACGTCAAGGCCGAGGCGCGCAAGCGCTACGACCAGGGCATGACGCTGGAACAGGCGGTGGACGACATCTCGCTGCGCGAGTTCAACTCGTGGACCGACGCCGAGCGCATCTACGTCACCGTCAACAACCTGTACCAGGAGTTCAGCGGCGACACCTCGCCGCCGGACACCGTGAAGCTGTTCGGCCTGATGGCGCACTACGAAGAGCGCCAGCGCAAGCTGCACGGCAACATCATCGGCTGCGGACCCAACTGCAACCACGCCAACCACTGACCCCCAGATCCCACCTCAAGGAGACACACATGGCCTGGAGAATCCGCCGCGTCGTGACCGGGCACGACGCCCAGGGTCGCTCGACCTTCATCATGGATGGCCTCGCGCCCAACATCAAGGAAATGGCGTCCATGCCGGGCGTGGCCTTGACCGACCTGTGGGAGACCACCACCGCCCCGGCTGACAACACCGGCACCGCAGACGCCGCCTCGCGCCCGGTCAAGCTGGAGCCGCCGCAAGTGGGCAGCATCCTGCGCATCGTGGAGTTCCCGCCCGACACCATGTGGCAAGGCGCGGACGCGGCCAAGGCCTTCGAGTCGATCGGGGCCGGCCACGCGCCCGACGCCCATTCGGACGACCCGATGCGGCACAAGACCAGCACCATCGACTACATCGTGGTGCTCAAGGGCGAGATCTACGCCATCCTGGACACGGGCGAAACGCTGCTCAAGGCCGGGGACATCCTGGTCCAGCGCGGGACCATGCATTCCTGGAGCGTGCGCGGCACCGAGCCCTGCATCGTGGCGGCCATCCTGATCGGCGCCACGCCGCACGCCTGAGCCGCGCCCACAGCCCGTTCAGGGCGAGGGCGGCATGCCCAGGATGCGTGCGATCAGCTCGCCGGTGGAGTTCACGTCCAGCTTGCGCATCAGGCGCAGACGGTGAGCCTCCACCGTGCGGTGGCTGACGTTGAGGTCCTTGGCGATCTGCTTGCTGGTCAGGCCGGTGATGACGCGGGCCGCGATCTCGCGTTCGCGGGCCGTGAGCGGCGCGTTCACCGGCCGGGCCTCGCTGATGTCATCGAACACCCAGATCACGGAAGCGAAGGGCGATTCCGGCGTGAAGGAGCGCCCGGACACCGCGCACCAGAACATGCGCCCGTTGGCGTGCCGCATGATGCGCTGGTCGCGGTGGTTGCCGTTCTGCCGCATGCTGGCCACCCAGGTCTCGCCGATGTGCTCGAACTCCTCGTGCGAGGGATACAGCATCTCGGTGGACTGCCCGACCAGGGCGCTCACCGGGTAACCGAACATCTCGGACATGGCCCGGTTGCAGCGCTCGATGATGCGCTGGCGGGTCACCATCAAACCCACCGGCGCGAGCTCGAAAATCATTTCGGGCTCGGCAATGGATTCAGACAGGGTCTTGGGCGTCATCGGGCGTGGGGGTGATGGGCCATTATGGCGCAGGGGTTCGGCGCGCCACCGCCTCGGGGCCGGGCCGAAACAGGCACAATTCCATCCATGACAGACCGCCCCATCCGCTCACAGTACGAAGATTTCATGCGCCACGTGTACACGACGGGCGTGCAGAAAACCGATCGCACCGGCACCGGCACCACCAGCGTGTTCGGCCACCAGATGCGCTTCGACCTGAACGAGGGTTTCCCGCTGGTGACCACCAAGAAGGTGTTCACCAAGGCCATCATCGTCGAGCTGCTGTGGTTCCTGCGCGGCGACAGCAACGTGAAGTGGCTGCAGGAGCGCGGCTGCACCATCTGGGACGAATGGGCGCGCGAAGACGGCGACCTCGGCCCGGTGTACGGCGTGCAGTGGCGCAACTGGCCCGCGCCCGACGGGCGCCACATCGACCAGATCAGCGAGGTGGTCAAGCAGCTCAAGACCAACCCCGATTCGCGCCGCATCATCGTGAGCGCCTGGAACGTGGCCGACCTCGACAAGATGGCCCTGATGCCTTGTCACGCGTTCTTCCAGTTCTACGTGGCCGACGGCAAGCTGAGCTGCCAGCTCTACCAGCGCAGCGCCGACATTTTCCTGGGCGTGCCGTTCAACATCGCCAGCTACGCGCTGCTCACCCACATGCTGGCGCAGCAGTGCGACCTGGAAGTGGGCGAGTTCATCTGGACCGGCGGCGACTGCCACATCTACAGCAACCACCACGAGCAGGTGGAGACGCAGCTCGCGCGTGCCCCGCACCCCTACCCCACGCTGCGCATCAAGCGCCGCCCCGCATCGATCTTCGACTACGAGCTCGACGACTTCGAGATCCTGGACTACCAGCACCACCCGGCCATCAAGGCGCCGGTGGCGGTCTGAGCCCGCGCCCGGCGCCGCGCGCGTGATCTCCCGCCGCCAGCTCTGGGCGCTGCTCGCCCTCACGCTCATGTGGGGCGTGAACTGGCCCATGATGAAGCTCTCGCTGCAGGAGCTCACGCCGCTGTACTTCCGCGCCAGCACCATGATGCTGGGCGCGCTCGGCCTGTTCATCTACGTCGCCCGCCGGGGCGAGCGCATGCGCCCCACGGGCGCCGAATGGGCGGCCATCGCCTGGCTTGGCCTGCCCAACGTGCTGGGCTGGCACACGCTCTCCATCTTCGGCGTGCAGGAACTCGCCTCGGGCCGGGCGGCCATCCTGGGCTTCACCATGCCGATCTTCACCGTGCTGATCGGCGCGGCCTTCTTCGGCGAGCGCATCACGCCGCGCGTGCGCGCGGCCGTGGTGTGCGCGGGCATCGCCATCGCGCTGCTGCTGTGGCATGAACTGCAAAGCCTGAGCGGCCGCCCCACCGGCATCGCGTGGATGCTGGGCGCCGCCTTCTGCTGGGGCGTGGGCACGCTGCAGTTCCGCCGCGCCCACCTCACGCTATCCCCCATGGTGGTCACCGTCTGGATGCTGCTGCTGGGCAGCGGCGTGGTGTGGGCGCTGGCCCTCGCGCTGGAGCCGCTGCCCCGGCTGGCCGGCTTCTCGGCGCCGATGTGGATCAGCCTGGCCTATGGCGTGTTCATCAACTACGGCGTGGCGCAGCTGATCTGGTTCGGCATGGCGCGCAACCTGCCGCCGGCCACCAGCGCGATGAGCGTCATGGCGATCCCGCTGGTGGGCACGCTGAGCGCGACCTTCATCGTGGGCGAGGTGCCGCACTGGCAGGACTGGGCCGCCATCGGCTTCGTGATGATGGCCATTGCCAGCGTGCTCTGGCCCGTCCGGCCTGCGCTGCCGGCGGCACAATAGGCGCATGCCCCAGCCCACCACCCGACTGCACCTGATCCTCGCGCGCGCCGCCAATGGCGTGATCGGCAAGGACAACGCCCTGCCCTGGCACCTGCCGGAAGACATGGCGCACTTCAAGCGCACCACGCTCGGCCACCCTGTGATCATGGGCCGCAAGACCTGGGATTCGCTGCCACCGAAGTTCCGCCCGCTGCCGGGCCGGCTCAACATCGTCGTCACGCGCGACACCGCCTGGCAGGCCGAAGGCGCTTCCCGCGCGAACTCGCTGCCGCAGGCCGTGTCGCTGTGCCCGGCGGGTTCGGACGCCTGGGTGATCGGCGGCGCACAGATCTACGCCGCCGCCCTGCCGCTGGCCGACACCGCCGTGGTCACCGAGATCGCGCGGGATTTCGAGGGCGATGCGCACGCGCCGGTGTTCGGCCCCGAATGGCAGGAGACCGCGCGCGAGACCCACACGGCCGCCAACGGCCTGCCCTTCGCGTTCGTGACCTACACCCGAACCACGACGCGGTAGACGCAGCGCGACGCGCCGGCGAGCACGTGCTGTTCGCGCGTGATGCGGCTCTCGCCGCCGATGATGTCCTGGAACAGCTGCAGCTCCGAGCGGCAGAAACCCTGACAGCTGCGCGCCGCGGCACAGATCGGGCAATGGTCCTCGATCAGCAGCCAGTCCTTGCCGTCGCGCTCGACGCGCGCCATGTAGCCCTCTTCGCTGCGCACCACCGCAAGCTGCTCCAGGCGCCTGGCCACGGTCTTGCCGTTGCAGCGCTGCTGGTACACGGCGCGGGCATCGGCCTCGCGCTGCGAGATCAGCCGCTCCAGGCCCTGTTCGCCAAACAACTGCCGCACCGAGCCGATCAGCTGCACCGTCAGCTGCGCGTGGGTGTCGGGGAAGCGGCGGTGGCCGGCCTCGGTCAGCGCCCAGTTCTGGCGGGGCCGGCCCACGCCGGCGGCGGCTTCCTGCTGGCCCTCGAGCCAACCCGCCGCGACCAGCTTCTGCACCTGCTGGCGCGCCGCTTCCGGCGTCAGGTCCAGCGCCAGCGCCAGACGGGCGGTGGAGGTCGGCCCCCGGGATTTGACAAGGAACAGGATGCGATCCGCCGTCGGGGATGCACCCTGAATATCCAGGTCTTTACTTGCATAAACCATGGCGCAATCCTAATATGCAAACATTCACTTGGATAATAACCGCGCCACCGCGCACTGTCGAGAATCGCCCATGTCGTCCCTCACCGCCCCTCTCCCTGCAACGGCTTCCTGGGGCGATCTGCTCAAGGGCAGGAACGGCTGGCTCGCGCTGGCCCTGACCGGTGGCGTGGCCCTGCACGCCATCAACGTGCACATCGTCACCACCGTGCTGCCTTCCGTGGTGCAGGACATCGGCGGACTGGACTGGTACGCCTGGAACACCACCTTGTTCGTGGTGGCGTCCATCATCGGCGCCGCGCTGTCGGTGCGCGTGCTGTCCTCGCTCGGGCCACGCGGCGCCTGCCTCGCGGCGCTGGGCCTGTTCGCCCTGGGCTCGGCCGTGTGTGCCAGCGCGGGCTCCATGGGCGGGATGCTGATCGGCCGCAGCGTGCAAGGCCTGGGCGGCGGCACCCTGGCGGCCCTGAGCTACGCCCTGATCCGTGTCGTGTTCGAGCCTGCCCTGTGGTTGCGCGCGGTGGCCCTGGTCTCCGGCATGTGGGGCATCGCCACGCTGTGCGGCCCGGCGGCGGGTGGGCTGTTCGCCGAGGCCGGCCACTGGCGCTGGGCCTTCTGGATCCTGCTGCCGATCTCGCTGCTGCAGGCGCTGGTGGTCGTGGTGCAGTTGCGCCCCGCGTCCGGCGCCGCGCCAACCCGTGGACCCAAGCCGCAGGTGCCGTTGGTGCAGGTGGGGCTTCTCGCGGGCTCCGTGCTGCTGATCGCGGCAGGAAGCCTGTCGCCGCAGTTGCTGTGGCAAAGCCTGGGCCTGGCCGGCGGTCTGGCCCTGGGCGCCGCCGCCATCGGGGTGGACCGCCAGGCGGCGGTGCGCCTGCTGCCTTCGGGCGCGACGGCGCTGGGTTCGCCGCTGGGCACCGTGTACGCCATCGTGGCGCTGCTGCTGGTGGGCATGACGACCGAAATCTACGTGCCCTACTTCCTGCAGGTGCTGCACGGCCACACGCCGCTGGCGGCGGGTTACCTCACCGCGGCGATGGCGGCCGGCTGGAGCGCGGGCTCGCTGCTGTCGTCGGGGCGCAGCGGCGCGGCGGCCGCGCGCCTGCTGCGGGCCGGCCCGCTGCTGACCACCCTCAGCCTGCTGGCCCTGGCCGTGGTGATACCGGTCGGTGCGGATCTGAACCCGGGTGTGCGCCTGCTGCTTTGCGGCCTGCCCCTGGCCGGCGCGGGAGCGGGCGTGGGCATGGGCTGGCCCCATCTGCTGAACCGCGTGCTGAGCCTTGCGCCGGCCGGGGAAGGTGGCATGGCATCGGCCGCCATCACCACCATCCAGCTCTACGGCATGGCCGTGGGCGCGGCGGTCGCGGGTCTGGTGGCGAACGCCGCGGGCCTCAGCGACCCGGGCGGGCCGGCGGGTGCGCGCGCCGCCGCGGTCTGGCTGTTCGCGAGCTTCGCCCTGGCGCCGGCGCTGGCGACCCTGCTGGCCCGCCGCATCACGCGCGCACCGGGCCCGTGAGGAGACACCATGCGCGAACGGCTCGAGAAGATGCTGGCCGAGGGCCGTGATGGAGCCCTGCTGCGTTTCGGCCTGGGCCAGGCCTGCCTCAAGGACGAGGACGCCGAAGCCGCCGTGCGGCACCTGACGCAGGCGACGGCACAGAACCCGCGCCACTCGGCCGCCTGGAAACTGCTGGGCGTGGCGCTTCGCCGGCTCGAGCGCCTGGACGCGGCCGAAGCGGCCTGGACGCAGGGCCTGGTGGTGGCCGAACAGCAAGGCGACCACCAGTCGGTCAAGGAAATGACGGTCTTCCTCAAACGCCTGCGACGGCCTGCGCCGGGGTGACAGGCCATCGGTTGGGTCTCGGTTCATCGCATACTTGGCACTTCCGGCCGCAGGGCCGGCAAACACCAACAACAACACGATGGGTCCATCATGAAACTCGCCACCTGGAACATCAACTCCCTCTCCGTGCGCCTGCCCCAGGTGCTCGACTGGCTGGCCGCCAATCCCGTCGACGCCCTCGGGCTGCAGGAACTCAAGCTCGTGGACGAGAAGTTCCCGCACGACGCGCTCAAGGAAGCGGGCTATCACGCGGCGGTCTTCGGCCAGAAGACCTACAACGGCGTGGCCATCCTGAGCCGCACACCGCTGACCGATGTGGTGCGCAACATCCCGAACCACGCGGACGAGCAGTCGCGCGTGATCGCCGCGACGCTGGACACACCCGAGGGCCCGCTGCGCATGGTCAACTGCTACTTCGTCAACGGCCAGGCGCCCGGCTCCGAGAAGTTCGCCTACAAGATGCTCTGGCTGGAGGCGCTGCACCGCTGGCTGCAGGAAGAACTGAAGGTGCACCAGCGCCTCGTGCTGCTGGGTGATTTCAACGTGGCGCCGGAAGACCGCGACTCGTTCGACCCCGTCGGCCTGAAAGACACCATCCACCACACGGTGGAAGAGCGCGCGCATTTTCAGGCCCTGCTCGATCTGGGATTGACGGACGCCTACCGTCTGTTCGAGCAGCCGGAGAAAAGCTACTCGTGGTGGGACTACCGCATGCTGGGCTTCCAGAAGAACCGGGGCCTGCGCATCGACCACATTCTGGTGAGCGGCGCGCTGCGCGACCGCGTGACGGCCTGCCACATCGACCGCCTGCCGCGCAAGAACCCACAGCCCAGCGACCACGCGCCGGTGGTGGTCACGCTGGGCTGAGCCCGTTCATTCCAGGTTCAGCTCCTGGATCTTGCGGGTGATGGTGTTGCGCCCGATGCCGAGCTTGTGCGCGGCTTCGATGCGGCGCCCGCGCGTGTTGGCCAACGCGGTCTGGATCAGCCGCGTTTCGAAGCGGCGGGTCAGCACATCCCACACGTCGGTGCGGCCGTCTTCGAGCAAGGCCTGGGCCTCGGCCTGCAGGCCGCTCTCCCAGGCCGGGGGGCCTGACCGGGCGTACTCGGCCTCGAGCAAGGCGGTCACCGGTTCGGCCGGCGCGATGGCCACCGGGCTGCTGGCATGGACCGGCTCGGGCACCACGGCCGGCATCGAAAAGACGGCCGGTGCCGCCGGAGCCTCCGACGCCGCCGACAGGACCGCCGACGGCGTGCCGGTCATGGACAGCACCTCGGGCGGCAGGTCCTTGAGCTCGATCACCTGGGCCGGGGCCATCACCGTGAGCCAGTGGCAGACGTTCTCCAGCTGCCGCACGTTGCCGGGGAAGTCGAAGGTGCCCAGCAGCTTCAAGGCCGCCTCGGAAATGCGCTTGGGCTCCACGCCGAGCTGCTTGGCGCTTTGCTGCAGGAAGAAGCGCGTGAGCATGGGCACGTCTTCGCGCCGCTCGCGCAATGCCGGCAGGCGCAGGCGGATGACGTTGAGGCGGTGAAACAAGTCCTCGCGGAACACGCCTTCCTTGACGCGCTGCTCCAGGTTCTGGTGGGTGGCGGCGATCACGCGCACATTGGCGCGCACGGCGCTGTGGCCGCCGACGCGGTAGAAGTGGCCGTCGGACAGCACGCGCAGCAGGCGCGTCTGCAGGTCGAACGGCATGTCGCCGATTTCGTCGAGAAACAGCGTGCCGCCGTCGGCCTGCTCGAAGCGGCCCCGGCGCATGGTCTGCGCACCGGTGAAGGCACCGCGCTCATGGCCGAACAGCTCGGACTCCAGCAGGTCCTTCGGGATGGCCGCGGTGTTGATCGCCACGAAGGGCCCGGCGGCGCGCGGCGAGTGCTTGTGCAGCGCGCGCGCCACCAGCTCCTTGCCCGAACCCGACTCGCCGGTGATCAGCACCGTGACCTGGCTCTGGCTCAGCCGCCCGATGGCGCGGAACACGTCCTGCATCGCGGGTGCCTGGCCGAGCATTTCAGGGGCGGCGCTCATGCGCTCTTCCGCCACTTCCTCGCGAAGGCTTTCGTCCACCGCGCGGCGGATCAGCTCGACCGCCTTGGGCAGATCGAACGGTTTGGGCAGGTACTCGAAAGCGCCGCCCTGGAAGGCCGAAACGGCGCTGTCCAGATCGGAGAACGCGGTCATGATGATGACCGGCAGGCCGGGCAGCTTTTCCTTGACCTTCTCCAGCAGCTCCAGCCCCGAACCACCGGGCATGCGGATGTCGCTCACCAGAATCTGGGGGCCTTCGTGTTCGGGCGTGTCGGTCAGGGCCTTGAGCACGTCCTGCGGGTTGGTGAAACTGCGCGTGGGCAGGTTCTCGCGCAGCAGCGCCTTTTCGAGCACGAAGCGGATCGATTGATCGTCGTCCACTATCCAGATCGGCTTCATTGAGTTGTCTTCCCTTCTTGTGGCGCGGCGTTCGACGGTCGTTAAGTCACTAGGGCAACGGAATCAGAATCTTGAAGTCCGTTTCGTTCGGCACGCTCTCACACTCGATCAGACCGTGGTGCTGCTGGACAAAGGTTTGCGCCAGCGTGAGCCCCAGGCCGGAGCCGCCATCGCGTCCCGATACCAGCGGGAAAAAGATGCGGTCCTTGATCGAGTCTGGAACGCCAGGCCCGTTGTCGATCACATGCAATTCCAGTGCCAGCCGATAGCGCTGCTTACCAAACGTCACCTGTCGACCCACGCGCGTGCGGAACACGATGCGCGCGTCGCCGGCCGCGATGCGTTCGCTCAGCGCCTGCGCGGCGTTGTGCGCGATGTTGAGCACGGCCTGAATGAGCTGCTCACGATCGCCGCGGAACTCGGGAATGGAGGTGTCGTAGTCGCGCACGACCTTCAGGCCCTTGGGGAACTCGGCCAGGATCAGCGAACGCACGCGCTCGCACACCTCATGGATGTTCACGTCGCCCACCACATGCGGCCGGCGGTGCGGCGCGAGCAGTCGGTCCACCAGCGATTGCAGGCGGTCGGCCTCGTGGATGATGACCTGGGTGTATTCGATCAGCTCGCGGGACTCCAGCTCCATCTGCAGCAACTGGGCCGCACCGCGGATGCCGCCGAGCGGGTTCTTGATCTCGTGCGCGAGATTGCGGATCAGTTCCTTGTTCGCCTGCGCCTGATCGATCAACCGCTCTTCGCGTTCCTGGCGCGCCTGCTGCTCCAGCGGCAGCAGTTCGACGATCACCTCACCCGGGTTGTCGGTCTGCGCCACCACCACGTGCACCGGCAGGGCTTCGTGGTTGATCCGCTTGAGCCAGGCGTCGTAGCGCAGCGCCGCGAACTGGTTGCCGCTGGCGCCCTGCAAGGCGTTCTCCAGCAGCGGCGGCTCGGTGAAGCAGTCCTGCAGCCGCGCACCGGTAATGCTGCGGCGGGACATGCCCAGCGCGTCCTCCAGCGCGGCATTGGCATAGAGCACACCGCCGTGCTGATCCACCACGGCCACGAGGGTGGCCAGGAGATCGAGGGACTGGAAACGGGCAGACACCGAAGAAAATTTGCGCTCGGCGAGTGAGCCAACCGGATCGGTCTCGGCGCGGCGCCGGGACGCGGGAAGGAGGGAGGGGAAGGCGGGCTTTTTCAAGCCACTCATTTTGCGGCAGAACCCACGCCGTTGGCGGACCCCGGCAGTCGGCCCAGCTCGCGCTGCAGACCGGCCACATCACTCTCGGCGCGCGCCACCGCGGCCTTGAGTTCGGCGACGCGATCGAGGTAACGCTGGTAGTTGCGCGACTCGATGCCCTGCTTCTCGGGCTCGCCGTTCGCGTATTCCTTGCGCGCCTGCGCCAGACGCTCCTGCGCCTTGCGCAATTCGGCTTCGAGGATGGCGCGCGCATCGCTGTCGCGCGCGCGCTGGGCGGAGGAATCGACGCGCTCGGACCCGCTGCCGCTGCGCGTGGGAGCGGCGGCCGCGGGCGGGGTGCGCGGCGGCGTGGGCCGCGTGCCCTCGATGATGGTGATGTTGCCGCCCTCCATCGGACTGCACCCCTTGGACTTGGCCACCTGCGCGTCGTTGGTGTACTCGTTGCCGCAGCGGTAGATGCGTCCCTGGGCATGGGCATCCAGAACGCACAGCGCAAGCGTGGCCACGGCCAGCGACCGGATCGTGAGTGAAGGCATCGGGTTCAAGGTGACATCAACTCCAGGAGGCGGTTGGGGTATGGGCGGGCGCACCGATATGCGTTTTTCAGTATGACCGAAAACTGTTTCAAAAGTGCCTGGCCTGCGTGTGAACGGTGGCGATTGGCCGCCCGAACAACAAAAAAGGGGCCACTTGCATGGCCCCTTTCGGGTTGGCCCAGGCAGCCCGGCAAAGCCGGGCAAGCCATCACAGGCTGTAGTACATGTCGAACTCGACGGGGTGAGGTGCCATGCGGAAACGCGTGACTTCGCTCATCTTGAGTTCGATGTAGGCGTCGAGCATGGAGTCGGTGAACACACCACCCTTGGTCAGGAAGCTGCGGTCCTTGTCGAGGTACTCCAGCGCCTGGTCGAGGCTGTGGCACACGGTCGGCACCAGCTTGTCCTCTTCGGGCGGCAGGTGGTACAGGTCCTTGGTGGCGGCTTCGCCCGGGTGGATCTTGTTTTCCACGCCGTCCAGACCCGCCATCATCAGGGCCGAGAAGGCCAGGTAGGGGTTGGCCGAAGGATCGGGGAAGCGCGCTTCGATGCGGCGGCCCTTGGGGTTCGCCACGTAAGGAATGCGGATCGAGGCGGAACGGTTGCGGGCCGAGTAGGCCAGCTTCACCGGGGCTTCAAAACCGGGCACCAGGCGCTTGTACGAGTTCGTGCCGGGGTTGGTGATGGCGTTGAGCGCGCGGGCGTGCTTGATGATGCCGCCGACGTAGTACAGGGCGAAATCGCTCAGGCCGGCGTAGCCGTCACCGGCGAACAGGTTCTTGCCGTCCTTCCAGATGGACTGGTGCACGTGCATGCCGGAGCCGTTGTCGCCGGCGTAGGGCTTGGGCATGAAGGTCGCGGTCTTGCCGTAGGCATTGGCCACGTTCCACACCACGTACTTGAGCACCTGCGTCCAGTCGGCGCGCTCGACCAGCGTGCTGAACCTGGTGCCGATTTCGTTCTGGCCGGCGCCCGCCACTTCGTGGTGGAACACTTCAACGGGAATGCCCAGCGATTCGAGGATCAGAGACATCTCGGCGCGCATGTCCTGCGTGCTGTCGACGGGGGGCACGGGGAAGTAGCCGCCCTTGACGGTGGGACGGTGGCCGCGGTTGCCGCCTTCGAGCTTGGCACCGCTGTTCCAAGGGGCTTCGTATTCCTCGATCTCGCACATCACGCGGCCGGGTTCGTTGCTCCAGCGCACGCCGTCGAAGATGAAGAATTCGGGTTCCGGTCCGAAGAAGGCGGTGTCGCCCAGGCCGGAGGCCTTGAGGTAAGCCTCGGCGCGCTTGGCGATGGAGCGCGGATCGCGGTCGTAGGCCTTGCCGTCACCGGGTTCGATCACGTCGCACTGCAGGAACAGCGTGGTTTCTTCAAAGAAGGGGTCGATGTTGGCGGTGTTGGGGTCGGGCATGAGCTGCATGTCCGAGGCTTCAATGCCCTTCCAGCCAGCCACCGACGAACCGTCGAACGCATGGCCCGAGCTGAACTTGTCTTCATCGAAGTGAGACACGGGCACGGTGACGTGCTGTTCTTTGCCCCGGGTGTCGGTGAAGCGGAAGTCAACGAACTTCACTTCGTTGTCTTTCACCATTTGCATCACGTCTGCGACGGTCTTGGCCATCAAATACTCCTGTAGCTGGGTGAGTGGAAAAATTGAAAACGACGCTGCTGATAAGCAGAATTTGTGCCACAAAGTGGTTCACGCGGGAGCGGCTTCACGGGGCAGCGGGAATTATGGCCCAGGCCGTGCGCCACAAAGGGTCGGCCGACGGGCACCCGGGGCCGTGAGAAGCGGTGGATTGCACCTTGTCGGGCGCAGACCGATCAATTCGCACCCATTGTGTGCATCCATCAATTGCACCGATTTGGTGCGGCTCAGTTTCGCACCATTTCGGGGCCCAACTTCGCGTCGTGCCGATGCAGGCCCGCCAGCAACTCGGCATACGCCGGCGCCACGGCCTCGGTGGCGCCCTTCACGCCCAGCTCGATGTGCCGGCCGAATTCCGGGTGATCGACACTGGGCAGGCTGAAGACTTTCACGGCGTGCGCGCGCTCGATCTGCTCCATGAGCGGGGTCAGGGTGGCTTCCATGGCGCCGAACACGATCACCGAACGCTCCTGCCAGGCCCCCTGGCGATGCCACTGCGCGTACTCAGTATCGAGCACGCCTTCGATCATGGGCCAGGCCATGACCGGAAAACCAGGCACGAAATGCACGCTGCCGCCGCCCGAACCGTCGCAACTGAAGCCGGGAATCTTGTTGTACGGGTTGAGGATGAGGCGCGCGCCCACGGGGAACACGCCCATGTTGTAGCGGTGCACGTTGTCGGGCCGCTCGGGGTCGAACACCTCGCCGCGCTCGGCGGCGGTGTCGCGCATGCGCGACTCGATCAGCTCCTTGGCCTGCGGGTGCAGGGCCAGGTCCAGGCCCAGCGCAGCGGCGGCGCACTGGCGCGTGTGGTCGTCGGGCGTGGCGCCGATGCCCCCGCAGCAGAACACCGCGTCGCTGCCCGCGAATGCCTCGCTCAACGTGGCCGTGATGCGGTCGCGGTCGTCGCCGACCAGCTTGGCCCAGGAAAGGGACAGGCCGCGCTGCGCCAGCAGCTCGATGATCTTGGGAAGGTGTTTGTCGCTGCGCTTGCCGGAAAGGATCTCGTCACCAACGATGATCAGGCCGAAGGTGGGTGTCATGAAAGAGTGGGTGGGTGGTTGAACGAAGGCCCTGCTTCCTCGGCAGGCAGGGTCAATGGGGCGAGTGCGACCGGCTCGGCGTCCCGCACCTCCGCCGTGGCTGCCTGCGCCCGCTGGCGCTGCAGCACGGTCAGGCAGAAGTGGGCGAACCAGAGCGAGGCGAACGCGAACACCAGCGTGTAGATCCAGATCGCCACGGGCACCAGCAAAGGCGCCAGCGCAATGAACATCGCACCCGACGCCCACAGCAGGCTGGGCGCGGCGCCCAGATAGCCGCTGAGCACCCCCATGACAAGCAGGCTGCCTCGGTGCTGGCGCAGGATGGCTTTGCGCTCGTCGCCGCTGGCGTGCGCGGCAAGCGCGTCGAAGGCAAACACGCGGTAGGTGAGCCAGCCCCAGATCACGGGCGGAAGAATGAGCACCAGGGGCGGCACCAGCCACAGCGGCATGGACACGATCAAGGCCAGCACCGCCAACAAGGTGGAACCCAGTGACCACAGGACGCTCACCAACAGCGACCCGCCCTGCTTGCGCTCGAGGCTGGGAAAGCGGCGCTGACCGACCAGCTCCACCATCGCCGGCGTCATGAACATGGCCACCAGCAACAGGCACAGCAGCACGATCACCGGCGTGGCCAGCACCAGCACCAGCAGCGGCGCGAACACGGTGCGCAGCGAGCCCAGGCCGAGGCGCTCCAGCCAGCCCAGGAACATCTGGATGAGGTCGAACGCCTCCAGCCAGGCCGTCACCGAGGTCACGGCGTTTTCCCAGAAGAAATAACCCAGGCCGAACGACAGCACCACCATCAGGATCAGCGGGAGAAACGACAGGGCGATCACCCGCGGATGCATGCAATAGGCGATGGCGCGCCAGAAGGAATCGAACAGCAGGGACATGGCGGCAAGAATACATCCAATCCATGTCACAACCGCCCGCCACCGCCGCGCTAGGATCGCCCTCATGACACACATCGACATCGCGGGCGTCGGCCTGGAAGTGGCCCACATCCCCGGGCCGGCGGAACGTGCTCCCCTGGTCTTCCTTCACGAGGGCCTGGGCAGCGTGGCCATGTGGCAGCTGCGAGGGCGGCACTGGCCCGCCGAGCTGTGCGCCGCCACCGGGCGCGCCGGGTGGCTGTACTCGCGCCGGGGCTACGGGCAGTCCGCCCCCGTGGCCGACGTGCGCGGCCCTTCCCGGTGGCAGGGCCCGTGGCACATCGGCCGCCATGAGCCCGACTACATGCACCACGAAGCCTGGCAGGTCCTGCCAGCGTTGCTGCAAGCCCTGGGCGTGTCCCGACCTGTGCTCGTGGGCCATTCGGACGGCGCGACCATCGCCCTGCTGTACGCCAGCCGCCATCCGGTGACAGCCTGCGTGGCCATGGCACCCCACGTGTTCATCGAAGACATCGCGCTCAATGCGATTGCCCAGGCCAAGGTCCTCTATGAAAGCGATCCCGAAGGGCTTCGTCAGCGCCTCTCGCGATACCACGCCGACGTGGACAACGCCTTCTGGCAATGGAACGATGTCTGGCTCAGCGACGCCTTTCGCCGATTCGACATTCGCACCGAATGCGAATCCATCACTGCCCCCCTGCTCCTCGCGCAAGGCCTGGGCGACGAATACGGCACGCTGGCCCAGCTGGATGAGATCGCCCGGACAGCGCCCCACGCGCAACGCATCGAGTTGCCCGAATGCGGCCACAGCCCCCACCGCGATCAGCCCGACGCGCTGACCAGCGCGCTGGTGAACTTTCTGGCCGGCGTGGGCTAAGGACCTCACTTTGGTGCGTCAAACGGCAACCAAACCCCAAGAAGTTCACACCAACCGCGTACACGCCAAGCCACAAATCCCGCCGAAAGTCCGGCAAACCTCTACACTTTGATACAAATCGACGCCACCCCCCGCCACACATGAATACTTGGAACAACCCATGGCTGCTCGCCGTCCTTGCGCCCGCTCTGCTGGCCGTGGGAGCGTTCCTGCACCGCGTCTGGGTGGACAAGCAGGCACGGGAGCGTCGCCGCATCCCCAAGCACTGGCCACTGAGCACCCGCGCGCTGGCCAACAGCGAAGAAGCCCGCGTCTGGCACTGGCTGGCCCGCGCCTTCTACGACCACCACGTCATGATCAAGCTGCCGGTCACGCGCTTTACCCTGCCGCGCGACAAGGAGCAAGGCATGGACTGGTACAAGCTGCTCGGCGGCGTGTATTGCACCTTCACCGTGTGCCGCTCGGACGGGCGCGTGCTCGGTTGCCTGGACGTGCCGGGCAGCGCGGGTTTGCCGCGCAGCACCCGCACCCTCAAACATTCGCTGCTGACCCAGTGCGGCCTGCCCTATTGGGTGGTGCGCTCCAACAGCCTGCCGACGGTGGCAGAGATCCGGGCCGAGTTCCTGGGTGAGTCCTCGCTCAACCACGCCATGCGCGAACGCGAGATGGAGGAGCGCGCCATCATTGCCGCACAGGCCAATCTGCGCACGGCCCTCACACGCCAGCGCAGCAACCGCAACAGCGACTTCAGCCCGCTGTCGAACTGGCCCAACAGCACCACCGGCGACCCGCGCAGCGACTTCAACTCCCAGTGGCAGGAAAACTCCTTCCTCATGCCGCTGGACAGCCGCAAGGGCGACCTGCTCTGAAGGGGCGGGGCGGGCCCGCCGCGCTAGGCGCCGGCGGCCGCTTGTTTCTGCGTCAGCGCCAGCACCTCCGCCGCTGTGAGCCACCGCCACTGACCGGGCTTGAGCTCGGGCGACAACACCAGGCCACCGATGGACGACCGGTGCAGGCCTTCCACCCGGTTCCCCACCGCCGCGACCATGCGCTTGACCTGGTGGTACTTGCCCTCGGTCAAGGTCAGCCGCAGATGCAGTTCGCTGACCGCCTCACAGGCCTGGGCCTTCACCGGCTGGGGATCGTCGTCCAGCACCACGCCGTCCAGCAGGCGACTGACCTGCCGCGCATCCAGCGGGTGCTTGACCTGGGCCTCGTACACCTTGGGCACGTGGTGGCGCGGCGAGGTCATGCGGTGGATGAACTTGCCGTCGTCGGACAGCAACAGCAAGCCCGTGGTGTCCTGGTCCAGCCGCCCGACCGCCTGCACGCCCGCAGCGGCCCCTCCCCCACGCTGGCGCAAGGGACCGGGCAGCAGCGTGTAGACGCTGGGATAGGTGCTGGGCTTCTGCGAGCACTCGTAACCCGCCGGCTTGTTCAGCAGCAGATAGGCCCGCGCGTGGTAATGCCACAGCTCACCCTGCACGCGAAACACCAGCCCCTCCTCCTCAAAGAGAGCTGAGGGATCGGTGCAGGGCTGTGTGTCTTCGCCCACCGACACCAGGCCTTGCTGCACCAGGCCGCTGCAGATGCGGCGGGTGCCGAAGCCTTGGGAAAAAAGAATGTCCTGCAATTGCATCATGGTGTGGGAATTGTCGCCGCTCACACGACTCAGACCACGACACCAGCACCGCCCTCACTGACAAGCATGAAGCAACGGATCAAGACCTGGCTCAGCACCCAGGACAGCCTGCGCCACCACCGCTGGCTGCGCTGGATGGGGCCCGTGTTGCAGCAACCCCGGTTGTGGCACTTCAGCCGCAAGGGCATTGCGATGGGCGTGGCGGTGGGCATCTTCTTCGGGCTGCTCGTGCCGATCGCGCAGATGCCCCTGTCGGCCGCCGCTGCCGTGCTGCTGAGGGCCAATCTGCCGATGGCCGTGGCCAGCACCTTCGTGACGAATCCGGTGACCTTCGGGCCGGTGTACTACGGCGCCTACCGCCTCGGCAAGGTGGTGCTGGGCGAACCCGGCGTCACCGAGAGCGAGGCCATGGCCGCGCTGGGCAGCTCGCCAGCTCAAGACCCGATTGACGCTGCGCCATCGACCTGGTCGCAGCGCATCGCCCGAGGCATCGAACACCTGAGGACAGCGGGCAAACCGCTGGCCGTGGGCCTGGCCATCGTGGCCACCCTGAGCGGGCTGATCGTCTATTTCCTCATCAGCGGGCTGTGGATTCTCAAGACGCGCTGGGAGCGCAGGCGCCGGCTGCGCGGGCGTTCGCCGCCGGAGGCTTGAAACCACCGTCGAAAAAAAGCCCGCCCGGCAGGATGCCGGGCGGGCTTTTCAATGAGATGGTGGAGCTGGGGGGATTTGAACCCGAGGCCGCCCCAAGCGGGCCGCGCCTTACCGGCTATCGGTGCGATTCTAGTGCGAATCGCGGAAGCCACCGGGCACTGTATAGTTTTCCAGTGTCTTACATCGGCCCCGATACCTCACGAACGAATCGCGCCTGCGAGAAGTGCGCCCACTTCGGCGGCTGGCCGGGCGACGTGGGCATGGCCGCGTGGTGCCTGGAGCACCGCTACAACAACGCGCTGTCCTACCATGGGTGTTGCAGCTGGGAGGCCCAGCCGGTCGGTTGGGTTGAGCCACCGGACCCCGGCCCTACCCCAGGGCTGGCGATCTACGGGAATGGGCGTCCCAGCGGCGCCCGAATTCGCTGATCAGAAGAACTCGGCCCAGATAAGGGCCCCGATAGCCAGACCCCAGATCACGGCCAGGGTGACCACCATCTCGGTCATGGCGTCAGCGCGTCGTAGGAGCCTTCGCAGGTGAGGCCGGCAATGCGGGCTTTGTCAGCATGTTTCGCAACTCGTTCCTCAGCCTCATCAAGCCTTCGCTGCACGTCGGCAAGCAGTCGCTCGGTGGCTTCGGCTGCCTGGCTTCCGCCGGGAGAGGTGGGATCGGTGCGGCAGGCGCGGGCACGGGCGGCAGCGAGTTCGTCGCGCAGGCCGCGACCAGCAGCAGCGGCACCAGCAACAGCGCCCTCCAGGGCGTCCGACTTCTTCCGGGCATCATTGACCTCCTTCTGTACGGCCGCGGTGCGGCGGTTTCCTTCATCGAACGCGGCCCGCACGGCGCGGCCCGACTCTCGTTCCCAGTCCACGCGCTGGCTCACCACCTCCAGCTCGGCCAGGCGCAGGCGGTTGGTCTGCAGGGCCGCGAAGGCGCCCACCACCAGCACGCACGCGATGGCGGCCTTGGTGATCACGCCTCGCCCCTCGTGGCCGGTGCCGACCCGATCTGCAGGGACACGTGGGGCAATGGCCAGGACAGCGGCCAGCGGTAGCCCGACACGCGGTCTTCGGGGAAGGCGCGAATGTTCACCTCGTCGCCCTGGTTGCCGCCCAGGATGAGCAGCCGACCGTCGATGGTCAGGCCCTCCAGGAAGCCCACATGCCCGCCACCGTCGCGCGTGAACACCACGATGCAGCCAGGCGCCGGGCCGTCGAGCTTCTGCCCCCAGGTGAGGTAGGACTTGGCCGACTCGAAGCGGCTGGAGACGATCCCGACGTTCTCCAGGCAGAAGCCCACGAAGGCCGCGCACCAGGGCGTTTCATCGTCCTTGATCCCACCGCGCTTGATCGCCTTCCACATCTGCACGATCAGCGGATGGTGGTTGACGCCCTTGATCTCGCGCACACCGATGTGCCGGCGTGCTTCCTGAATCCATGCGGGGGTGCTCATTTCATGATCTCCTTTGCATCGCGTACCAGCTCGGCCAGGTCCATGGCCTTGCGCTTGTCGGCCCAGGCGAACCCGGCCCGGACGATCACCCAGCCCGGCAGGCCGCACGCGAAGATCAGGCCGCCAAGGGCCATCAGGCCCACCACGCCACCCACCGCCAGGTGCTGCAGCTGCAGGTACTCCACCGCCATGGCGCCGCCGCCCACGCTGGAGACGACTGTGCAGATCAAGGCCATGGCCCACTCGCGCTTGCTCTTGGGCTGGACCCACAGCATCACGACCACAGCGGCCAGGCCGGCCGGGATGCCGAAGGCGATGGCCGCCTTGTAGAGCAGGTATCCGCCGGCGGCGGTGGATGAGGTCGGTTCGCTCATGGCAGCGGGATGTGGGGAGAGGTGGGGTCAAAGCGATTCGTGAAAGCTGCCACCAGGCGCGCGACGGCGCCGCGCCACCCCTCGTCGAACACCAGTCGCTCACAGCGCTGGGAGAACGTGTTCTCTCCCTTGCGCGGCAAATCCCACAGGAGCAGCGCGAAGGTGGTGTAGTTGAGGTAGGCGCTCAGCAGGCCGGCGCACGCGTAGACCGGAAAAAGCACCCGCCAGCCGCCCTTGCGCTCGTACTGGATGCCCAACAGGAACGCGGGGGCCAGCGCCAGCGGCAGATAGATGAGCTGGGCCAGCAGCAGCTCGATGAAGGTCCGAGGCAGCAGCAGGACCAGGATCTGCAGCACCTCGCGCACGAGGGGCAGAAGAAGCGAGAGCACGCCAGCCAGTTGGGAAAGGGTCAGGATGTCCATGGCCGGTGATGGTCAAGTCCCGTACCCCGCTGCGCGCCGAAAAGTTATCCCCGCGCGTGCCCGTTGGTCGGCTTCAGGCGTCGCGCACCAGGATCAGGATCTCCACCTCCTTCACGCGACCGCCCGTGGTGGCGAGGCGCACCGTCACCTTGTAGCGGCCCAGGTGCACACCGCCGGACAGCCACACCTTCACGACCTTGCCGACAACCGCGTGCGACATCACCGTGATGCCCGGGTCTGCCGTCACCACAGCCGTGGCGGCGGTGTCGGTCAACCCATCCAGGTACTCGGTGAAATCGATGTCGTAGTCCTGCACGTCGGCAGGCTGCTTGGTGAACTTTTCCAGGATGCTCATGGTGGTGGCCTCAAACGGTGGCGGTGTAGTCGCCAGGGGGTACATCGGCGCCGATCTCATCGGCGGGCACATAGGCGGTGAAGGCACCGGCCGGCACGGCCGCCACCACCGTCGCGGCTGGCACGTACGCGACGTAGATCGACGGTTCGGAAGACAGCGTCACGGCCGTGCCAGGCACGAACGAGGTCAGCAGCTCCATGAAGGCGCCGAAGGCCGTGCCGTTGCCCGCTGCGCTCGCCGCGCCAGGCAGCAGGCCTGCGCCAGCGGTCAGCAGTGCACCAGGCGCCAGCGTTCCGCTGCTGGCCGAAGCGCTGCCCGGGATCAACGAAGCGGCCACCGACAGCGTCTTGCCCGTGGCGGTGCCGCTGGTAGATGCCGACGCGGATCCTGGAACGAGAGACGCCGCGACAGGCAGCGTGGCGCCGGCCTGGGTGGGGCTTCGAACCGCCGATGCAGCGCCAGGCAGCAGACTCGCGGCCACGGTCAGCGTGGCGCCCGCGCCGGTGCCGCTGCGCGTGCCATCAGCGGCCCCAGGGATCAGACTGGCCGCCGCGGTGAGCGTCGCACCTGCGGCCACCCCACTGCTGCCGCTGGACGCGCTGCCCGGAATCAGGCTCGCGGCGCTCGTGAGCACCTGGCCCGCCGCCGTTGGGCTGCGAACCGCAGTGGCAGCGCCGGCCACGATCGAGGCGGCCACCGTCAGCACCTGGCCGGCGGCTGTCGGGCTTTGGACGGCCGACGCGGCCCCTGCAATCAGGGAGGCAGCCACCGGGAGCGTAGCACCTGCTGCGGTCGCGTTGCGCTGGCCGGTGGCGCTGCCTCCGATGATGCTGGCAGCAGCTGTGACCGTGGCGCCGTTCGCCGTGCCGCTGGTGGCGGTGCTCGGCTTGCGGATCACGTAGGCGAGCGTGCTCCAGGAATCGCTGGCGATGCGCCATTCGGCCGCCGCCATCGCCTCGCTGTTCGTCGTCTCAAGGTTGCGCGCCGCGAGGGTGCCGGACACCACACCGCGGTCCACGCTGTTGAGGGTGGACCAGGCCGCAGCGTTCGCGATGATCGGATCGTCATCGACAGCGCCCCACATCACCAAACGGCCGCCGCCGTCGGTGCTTCCAGCGCTGAATGCCGGCGACAGCATGCTGGTCTCGGCCGTGCCGGCGCTGGCGCGCGTGGTGGCCGCACCGATCGGCGTCGAGGCGTCGAACTCACCCGCCCGCACCTTGAGCACTGCAGCCGTCCACTGCTCGCTGGCGTTCGGCGTGAAGGTGCGCGTGCTGGCACTCCATGCACCGGTGGCGATGTAGCGCCAGGCCTGGCAACGCACCTCCGTGCCGTTCGAGGCCACCGGGCCGGCAATGGAAGTCGGCACTTCGCCGTTGGGCCCGTTCGGGGCAGTGATCGCGGTCGTGTCCGTGCTGTCGTCCCACGCCAGGTGAAACAGCAGCATGTCGCCGGCCACCGCGGCGGGGTGGCTAACGGCCCAGCTCGAGCTCGCCGTGTTGTTGCCGCTCGCTGTGACGTCGCCCGACACCGGGAAAGCGACCGTGGGCGTCACGGTGTCCAGGGCGCGCGCGGCGACCGTGGCAATGGCGATGGCCGACCCGTTGGTGTTCTGCGTGGTGGCCGACTCGGTGCCGTTGGCCGTGATGGCCTTCTTCCGGATGCGCGAGCTGGCCCAGTAGGTGAAGGCCCCGGTGGTTTCCTTCGTGTCGAGGGAGGTCCAGCCCGCCTCATTCGCGGGGTAGCTCCCGGACGTGGCGTTCAGACGCGTGTCGACCGCCAGGGCCAGGCCGTTCGCCAGGCCGCTGCCGCTTGCCGTTGCAGCGGTGGTGCCCACTCCGGTGGCCTGCGCGCGGTCCGTATCCGTGGGGAAGGTGCCGCCCACATCCTGCAGGAAGCTCACCCAGCAGCCTGCGCCGGCCACCGGGTTGGTGGCGGCCAGCACTGGCGTGAAGGTTCGGCCCGTGCCCCAATTCAGCACCGACGCCGTCGCGATGGCCACGGCCTGGGCCACCGAAGAGGCCGCGACACCGTCGATCGCGAACGTGCCCGCGAAGTCGCTGGTCAGCGACACGAGGGCCGCGTCCGGGGTTCCGGCGTCGTCCGACTCGTGCACCTCGACCACCACACGCTCGGCCCACTCAGGAACGGCGATCGTTTGAACTCCAGGCGCGGCCGTCTGCCCCAAGTCGAAGAACAGCGGCACCCCGATGACGCTGGGGCGAAGCACCAGGGCGCTGCCGTCGCCACAGGGCACGGCAGGGTTGTCCAGCATGTCGGGCTGGCCGGCCACCGTGTCGTCGTACCGCGTGCCCCCGGCCTCCATCGGCCAGTCATGCAGCAGGCCGCGCGTGCGAGCTGGGACGGTCGAGCGGAATTCACGGCGCCACTCCGCCTCGGTCAGGAGGCCAGACCACATCCGCCAGTGACTGATCGTGCAGTCGATGTAGCCGGTGATCTCCCCATACCCGCCGATCTGGAACGAGCGGTCGCCCAGGGTGCCAGCGTCTGGCGCGAAGGTCAGGCTCAGGATCACCACGCCGTCCAGCTTGGCGCGCAGCGTGCCGGCCTCGTGCTCGATGCTGATCCCGTTGTATTCGCCGGGCGCGAGGTTGAAGGTGGTGCCGTTGGTGGTGGTGGCGCCGCTCTTGCGCCCGCGCAGCTCCACCGAGGTGCCGCCGGCAATCTGGAACAGGCCCCAGTAGTTCGTGGCCGTCAGGTCGCCGAAGAAGCCGCACACCAGCGAGTCGATGTTCGTCGCGGCCTCGATGCGCACGCGCCCGCCGGCGGAGAGCGAGGTGTTGAGCGCTGGGACGGCGTGCCCGTCAGGCTCGTAAACGTAGACCGCCTGCAGGTCCGTGTCGATGCGGACGGCCATGGTTCGGGGTCTCTCAGGTCTTCAGCGGCAGGGCCTTCGCCTCGATGACGGCGCCCGGTGCAACGGCGTCCACGGCGCCAGCGGCCTTGCCATCGCGCTGAGCTTGCAGCGCCGAGATCTGCGCATTGAGTTCGTCCACGCGCTTCTCTTCGAGCCTGGCGTCGATCAGCTTGCGAATGTGCAGTTGCTGCTCGCGCAGTTCCTCGCGCTTGTGCATGAGGGCCTGGTTGACCTGCTCCAGCTGTTCCAGGCTCATCTCGCTCAGCTTGAAGCTGCCCGTGGCGGAGCCGTCGGCGTTCGCGGTGGTGGTGGGCTTCGCGGGTTGCTTGAATTTCGGCATGGTGCGCTCCATCAGGTGTTCGTGATGCGGAAGGTGCTGGCGTTCAGCGTGAAGGTGCCGGCCACGCTGATGACGTCCACGCCGAAGTCGTTGACGGCGACCAGCTCGTCGGCGCTGGATGCGCCGCCGCGCGCCTTGTAGTACACGGCCTTGCGAGCGGTGATCGTGCTGGTGGGCCACGTGGTGCCGCCCAGCGTGATGTCCAAGCGGTCGTTCGCGGTGTCGAGCGAAACGCTCACGGTGACGGTGTTGCCCCCCGCCGTGTAGCCGGTGCCGACCACCTCGTTCGTCACGTCGTTGCGGAAGTCGTGCGCGTCCTTGTCCTCGGCGTAGCCCGAGGTGGTCAGCATCGCCTTGAAGGCGTCCGTGTCGAAATCGATGTTCCCGCGTGCCCACAGCTCCAGGGCGCGGTTGTAGATCAGTGAGGACATGGGGGTTTCTCCATTCGGGCGGGTTGGTCAGTGCCGCAGAATGGTCAGCCCCCCCGATGGGCGTCATGCCGGAAAGTGATCGCGCCGCCCTAGAATTCAGCGATGGACAACGACACCCTGCGCATCGTTCTGGCCGCCGCCCTCGCGCCCCTCGTCTGGGCGCCCGTCCACTGGCTAGTTGATCGACGCGCCGCCAAGAACGCCGCCCGCGACGCCGCCCGCCGGGTAGATCAGCTGGAGCGCGCGGAGAACTTCGGGCGACAGCTCGCGCGCCGACTGCGCAGCCTGCTCGGCCGCTGGTGAGAGCGCCTGTCCGATCGCCCGCTCGGTGCGCATCGCGCCGGCCCGATCGGAAATCAGACCAGCCACCGGCCCCACCACTGGAATTCGCCCCACCGCGCCACTGCTGAGCTGGGACAGCAGGTTCATGACGGCCGCGCCCGTGCCGCTGGTGTTCGTGCCGTACTTGGCGCCGGCCGGGATACTGTTGATGTCGCTGGCCACCTTGCCGGCCAGGTTCAGGCGCACGATCTCGGCGGGGGTGAAGAAGACTTCCAGCTTCTGCGGCCCCATGGCGCGCAGCGTGTTGAGGTAGCGGTCAGCCGTGAAGGCCTTGTCGCCGCTGGGGTTCTCACCGAACGCCGCGCGCTTCAGGTGGTCGGCGACCTGGGCCCGAGCCTGGGCCATCGCGTCCGGGCTGTTCTGCAGCACGTTGCGCATGGACTGCACGTCGCCCACGTCGGCATTCAGGATGAAGTTGCGCACGAAGCTGTCCGGCGCCTCGTTGTCCAGCGCCGCCTTGAGCGCGGGCGTGGCCTCGATGGTGGCGAAACGGTCACGCGCGGCGCGGCGCGCCTGGTCGAACGCGGCGCGCGCTGCGGCGCCTTCGTCGATCGGGGCGGCCTGCGGCGGGATGGCCGGGCCCAAGGCGGTGCCGGGCACGGGCTGCTGCGGGAACTCCACACCAGCGGAAAGCGCGGTACCGGGCGGCGCAGGCAGTTCAGGCGCCATGCGCGGCACCACATCCGTCACGCCGTCGTCAAACACCTCACCGGCGGCGCGCGCCACGTCGTCGGCCATGCCGCCAGCACCTGCTGCAGCCTGGGCCGGCGCGGCGGCCAGAGGCGTGCCGTGCAGCGCGTCGCGCACCACGCCCACGGCACGGGCCCCAGCCGCGTCCCCTGCCCGCTCGGCCTTGCGCTGGGCCTGCGACAGCAGGGTGTCGATCTGCACCGCCGCGTCCACGTTGAACGGCGCGCGGCCGTCGGAAATCGTGTTGAGCAGAGAACGCACCTCGGACGGCAGGAACGCGCCGAACATGCCTTCGTCCAGCGCGCGGTTGGCGTTCGTGCTGAAGGTGGCGCGTTCCAGGTCGGCGGCCCGGCCGGCGTTCATGCCGCGCGCGGTGGTGTACAGCTCGTCCACGTTGGAGCGCACCGGCGCGTCGGCCGCGCGCAGGGCGTCCATGAAGGTCTGGCCGGCCGTCACGCGGTCGGTGGCCTCCCGGGCCCCCATGTGGTCGAACACTTCGCCGAGGCGCTGGTTCTGCAGGTTGAAGCGGTCGGCCAGGTCGTTGCCCATGCCGCGCGCGCCGCGGTTGAGCTGCACGCCGGACAGGTTCTTCTCGTTTGCGAACTGCATCGGGTCGCGCGTCATCTGCCCCATGGTCGGCGCAGCGTCTCCCGCCAGGCCCACGGCCTCGAACTGCGCACGGCGCACCATCGCAGCAGGATCCAGGCGCGCGCCAGTGCGGCCCGCCTCTTCGACCTGCCGGCGCACCGATTGAAGGATCACGTCCGGCGCGTCTTGCAGGTTCATGCCCTGCGACTGCAGGATGTTGTTCACGCGGATGTTGACGCCGTCGGGGGTGAACACCTGCCCGCGAGGCGTGGGCGAGGTCAGGGCCTGCAAGCCGCGCGCGCCGGCCTGGGTGACCTTGGCGACGGCCGGGGTCATCACGCCCCCGGTGGCCGCGCCCAGGGCGGCCTGGCCAGCCTTGGCGCTCCAGAAGTTCTCCGTGTTATCCACCACCGGCTGGAACAGCGCCGAGACGCCGCCAGCGACGGCCCCGCCGCGCGCGAGCTGGCCCACGGTGGTCGCGCCCTTGAGTGCGCTGCCGCCGACGTAGTTCACCGGGTTGACCAGGTTGCCGCCGAGGCGCGCCCAGTCGAACCCCGGATCCTCGCGCTCCCCCGTGATCAGGCCACCGAGCGTCGGAGGTTGCGAGGCGCGGCGCTGTTGGTCATACCCCTTGTTGACGCCTTGCACGATGCTGTCCACGCCCTGCACGCCCGAAGAGCGCGCCACGGGCAGCCCCTTGTCGGCCAACCAGTTGCCGGCGTTGTCCACCGCCCGCCCCACGCTCTCCGGCACCAGGCGGCGCAGCAGCTGCGCGCCGGCGTCGATCGGGTCGCGAAGGCCCATGGCCAGCCCGCTGGTTGGCGCGTCGACCTTGGGAGCCGAGGGAGCCGCAGGCGCAGCCTTCGGCCCGCCGCCGAAGTTCTGCTGCGCGTAGGCCAGCACATCCTGCTCGCTGGCGCCGTCTGGCGCGGAGATCTCGTAGGTGCCGCCGTCGGGGCCGGTGATCTTGAACTTGGCCATGGGTTACTCCACTCGCTGGATCGACCAGCCACTGCCTGATCCGCCGCCAGGAGCATCCCAGCCGCCAGACGCGCCACCCGGCGCAGATGGCCGTGGAGGCTTTGGCACCAGTGCCTCAGCACGCCCGGCAGCAATCTCTGCAGACCGGATCACGTTGGCCAAACGGTCCTTCTTGTCTGCCACCGTCTTCGGCTCGTCACCGATCTGCGGGAAGAAGGATTTCGCATAGCCGCGCAACTGCTCCTTGGTGTACGCGGCGCCGGTGCCCAACGTCAGCGCGGCGTCCAGCATGTCCAGCTGTGCAGCTTCGATCTGCTGGCGCGTCTCTCCGGTAAGCAGGTTGGCAGGCGTGTCACCACCAACGAGGGGAATCGCGCGCACCGCCTCGGCGGCATATCCTGGCTTGGCAGCTGATGGTTTCGATTCCAGCGCAGCCTGCAGCTGGGCCTGCGAGCCGCGAAGACGCGCCAGCAGCGTGGCAGCCTTGCGCTCGCCTTCGCTGATGTTGTTCGCAGAACCGGACGGCTTGGCGCCAGCTGGCTTGCCGTCGGGGCCGATCACCGCGGTTGCAGTGCCGGTGCGTGGGTTCACCAACAGCAGACCCTGGTCGGTCTGCTGCAGCACCCCCTTCGCGCCCTGCTCGCGCTCCTGCTTGGTCTTTTCTGCCGTGGCATAGCTGCTCGCTGCGGATGCATTGGAGGCTTTGGCGCGGGCCCTATCGGCCTCGATCTCCGCCATGGTCTTGTCGCCGAAGAGCGCGCGCAGGCCTGCGTTCGCGACATCCTGGGTGCCTGTCACCTGGTTGAGTGCGGTCCCGGTGGTGCCCACCGCCGCAAATGGCGTGAATTCCTTTTTCCCGCGCACGGTGTTCAGACGGCTCATCAGCATGTCGTTGCCACCGCGCGCCGCCGCGACGGCCTCGCCGGTGATGTCCTGGTCCTGATACTCGCCGACAGCCTTGGCGATATTCAAGCTGTTGCTGTCGCCCACGGTCAGCGCGGTGTTGGTGAGCCCGAGCGTCTGCAGGATTCGCGCGGCCGTGTCGTCCTGGTAGATCTTCGGCGCGGGCAGCACCGGGCCGACGCCATCGGCGGGCGTGACGTACTGGCCGGGCATCTGGCCGGTGCGCATGAAGCCCCCGAACTCGCCCTGCTGGTGCAGCGGCACACCGCGCTGCGTCATGGCCGTCTCAAGCATGGAGCCCAGGCTGCTGCGCGCGCGCTGATCCTCGATCTCGCCGGCCTTGCCCTGGTAGAGCGCGGTCTGTGCGTTGCGCAGGTCGAGCTGGCTCTGCGCTTCGCGCGCCTGCTCGCCAGCCTGTGCGGCCATGGCGGGCGCCATCGCGATCGAGCGGAACAGGTTGCCCACGCCGCCGGCAAGCTCCTGGCCACCGCCGCCGGCCCCGCTGGTTGCAAGTCGGAATCGCATCAGATGCCTCCAGCATTCCAGGCCGAGGCAGATCGCCGGCCCACTTCCATGAGATTGGGATTGGCGTACGTCCCGAGCGACGGCATGCCAGCCTTCGCCGCGCCCACACCCGACGACGCAAGGCGGCCGGCACCGTACGCGCTCAGCGCACCACCCACGATCTGCGAGCCCAGGCTGGGCGTCACCATGTTCGCCTGATGGCTGCTGATCTGGTTCATGTTGGCCGCGCCGTCCTGAATGCGCCCGATCTCCCCGGCCGTGTCGCCCAGGCCCACGGCTTCGTTGCGGCGCAGCTGGCCAGCCGAGCCGATGCGCCCCATCAACTGGGCCAGCGTGCGCAGGGATTCGGTGCTCTTCGCCTTCTCGCGCGCGGTGGCCGCCAGGAAGTCAGCGGACCCGGCGGCCGTGGGGATCGTGCTGCCCACCTGAACACCCTGCGCCGTGATGGGCGTGCCCTCCACGGCCTGGCGGTAGTCGGCCTCCAAGTTCTGCGCGATCTCCTGCTGCTGCTCGGCCCGGTTGTCCGGGTTGAACTCCAGTGCTCTGCGCATCGCGACGTCGGTCGCCTTGTTGCGGGCGTCGAGCTGCTCCTGCTGTCCAGCCACGGCGATCCGCTTCTGCTTCTTCAGTGCCTGGTTTTGGCCGTGCGCCGTGATCGCTGCGCCCGCGAGCATGAGGCCAATGGTGATCGGATCCATCTCCTACCTCACTTCCGAACGGTGCCGCCGTAGGAACTCCCGGCGAACAGGTTGTTGGAGTAGCCCGGGGTGCTGGTGCCCTGCGTGCTGGTGGTGGGATACCGCGCCTTCAGCTGCTGGTTGGTCAGGTAGGCCTGGCCCATGTCGTCGAACAGGCGGCCCACCGTGGCGCCTTGCGACGTGGCGCGCGCCGTGTCCGCAGCAGCAGCCATCTGGGCCGACGCCATGGAAGCCGCGGTGCCGGTGTCCATGCCGGACTGCGCCAGGGAAATCAGGTTCTGCCGCGTCTTCTCGTCCACGCTGCGCAGATCGGCAGCAGCACCCTGCCCGGCCGCCGTGGCGCGAATCTTCCCTTCGCCGTAGCGCGTGGTGAGGTCTGCGCCGGCTTCGGCATCCACCGAGCCCCCCAGCAAGCCAGAGCGCGCGAGGCCAAAAAGATTCTGGTTGCTGGCCTGCGTGAACTGCTTGTCGAGGTCGCGCGTGGCCACGTCGCGGGTGGCATCCTGAATGTCGGTGTACATGGCCTCCCGGCGCTCGCCAGCGCCTTGCGAGTCCTGCCACTGCTTCATGGCGGAAAGGAAGCCCGCTTCGTCGAAGGATGGTTCGGCCGCCAGCTGCTCCACCTGCGGCACCAGGTCACCGAAGGAGCCGTCGAGCATCCGCGACGCCGGGGCCGCTGCCGTGGTGAACTGCTCGCGGGTAGGAGCCGCCACGCCCTTGCCCCCGAAAGTGGCGTTGATCGTGTCCACCGCCGCTTGCACGCGGCGCTGGCGCTCCGCCTCGTCGGCTCGCATCTGCCCGGCACCACCATCACCGCCCTTGTGCAGGCGGCGGTCGAAGCGGCGGGGGTCGGAAGTCGAGTAGATCAGCATTTGAGCCTCACCAGGTCATATGTGTGTTGGAAGCCCAGGCCGCTCAGAACCCGGGTCATGGCCGGGGCCGTGCAGGCCTCGATCTCGTCAGCGCCCGATTCTTTGGCCCAGGCCACGAACTGGGGCCAGAAAGTCACCGCAGCGCGGGCCAGATCGCAGCCGCCCAGAGCCATGACGTTGAGCACCAGCTTGCGCGGGTAGTGGCGGAACTCGAAGAGCATGGCCAGGCGTGGCGCGCCGTCTTCGATCATCAGCGCGGCTATGGCGGTCCCGCCCTGCACCATCTCCTGCAGGTCTTCCAGCGTGAACTCGCCGCGCGCCGCGTGCGCCACCACCGGCGCGACCAGCTCCGCCACCGCCGGCCAGTGCTTCTCGATCAGCGCGGGCGTGTTCAGGAACAGGACGTCCATCACTGGGGCCCCAGGTCGTCGAAGTAGATCGTCAGCCGGTTGACCTGCACTTCCAGGTCGGGGTGCCCGATGAATCGCAGCTTGAACTCGGTGCCGCTGCCCTCCACCGGGAGCACGTCGCCGTTGTAGGTCCAGCCACCGTTTGCGCTGCCCACCTCGATCGTGTCGGCCAGCTCACCGGTGCGCCCGCCGTTGATCGAGACGTACACCTCCACGCTCAGGACGTTCAGGCCGTCGAAGTCCATGCCCGTGAGCGCCTTGAGGTTCCCCGGGGCCTTGAAGTCGAGCCACTGCGTCTCGGCCATGACGTAGGTGCTCTCGCTGTTCACCTCGCCGTCCAGCAAGAACACGTCCGGGCGCATCACGTAGAGCGCCAGTTCGTTTTCCTTGCGCAGGTACAGGCTGTTGCCCAACTGGGCCCAGGCGTGCACGTTGGCCGCGCCGTTGACGCCCAGCCCGTGCCAAGCCCAGGCATTGAGCTTGGCTTGGCGGCTGTAGGTCCATGCCGCCCAGCCGTACTCGCCCAGACGAGGCACCAGCGCGACGTTGCGCTGCGGAATCTGGCCAGCCGAGAACGGCCGTGCGGAGAAGTTGCCCGAACCGAACATGCTCAGCCCTCCGTCCAGCGGCCAGGCGCGCTGATCCAGTACTGCGACACAGGCCCTGCCGCGAGGCTGACGACGGCCGGCGCCTGGCCACCGTTGCTGAACCGGGTCAGGCTCTCCGGCGACTTCGTGAACGACTTGATGGGCAAGCCCACGTCCACGTCGGTGGGAAAGAGCGCGTTGGAGAGCGTGGTGAGGGAACGCACGCCGCTCTCAGACAGGAACAGCAGGTCGCCGTAAAGCGGCACGATGGAACTGTGGTGCCGCGTGCCAACCCCATCGACCACGCGCTCCAGCGCCATGGCGGTGGGGTCCGGGTCGATGTTCCAGAGCTGGATCGACTGGTCGGTGAACACCGCCAGCTTGCCCTGGTAGAGGCCCAGCCCGTAGACGCGCTGGCCGCTGGCGAAATGCTGCGAGGTGGGCAGGAACCCGGCGTTGTTGGCCGCCGTCCAGTCGGTGGGGTCGCCGACCTTGCAGAAGCGCACGGTCTGGCCATCGTCGGAGGCGGCGAAGATGCGCCCGGCGGCCGTCACCATGATCCCCGACTTCGGCATGGTGGCGTCCACGATGCTCGTAGGCGTCACCACGTGCGTTCCCGTGTTCACCGCAAAGACAGCGGCGTGGTTCGTCACCCCATCGTCGGGCGAGAGGACCGCCACAAAGCCGTTGTTCCACCGCGCGACACCCAGCAGGCGCGCGCGCGAAGCCTCCGCGAAGTTGCCACCCGAGCCGGTCGAGATGAACGCATAGACGATGCGATCGCCGGTGTCCAAGTTCACCACCTCGCTGCTGGCGCCCGGGCTGACCACATCCCAGCACGAGAACGTCCACAGGTAGCCTGCATTCGACTCCAGGCCCTTCCACTGCGGACCCAGCTCGAAGCCGCCGACAGCAGGCTTCCACTTCGGGCGACTGCGCAGCCAGCCGCCGGGCTGCACGTCCATGTTGATCATCTTGCGCAGGCTGTTCGCGGGCGCGACGCTGGAGGGGCGCGCGAGCAGCAGGCCCCCATCGAAGCGATCAAAGGTGACCGACGACATCAGCCCACCTGCCGAAAGCCGTTGGCCGTGGCCACCACGCGGGGCCGGCCGGGAGAGCACGCGGTGGGCGGCAGGAAGCGGCGGTTCTCGTTCTGGCTCACCTTCGCCTTGTAGAGCATGGTCTTGAACGACTGGCCGGCGGTGTCGGCGTCGGCCTTGCCGTAGTGCGCCTTGCCCAGCGCGATGGCGTAGCCCATCACCAGGCGCTCAGGTGCGCTGGGCTTGTCCGTGGGCTGCGTGAAGCGCGTCAGAACGCGGTTGTGATCGATGAAGAGCCTGTAGGTCTGGTCCGGGATGGGCCACACCTCCAGGGAGAACACGCCGTCGATGTACCGCGAGTCGTAGCGCTCCGGGATCGCGCGCAGCGACTGGTCGGCCCGGATCGCATGAGAGATGCCCTGGGGAAGCTGCACACGCTCTGAATCGCCCTGCTCGATCCAGACCGTCTGCACACTTCCCCGGGCAATCGGCTCCGCTTCGTCGGAATCCCATGGGTACTCGGCCACATTGGCCTGCAGCGTGATCGTGGACGTGATCGGCAGCCCGTCATCGAGCTGCCCATACACGTAGTCGTTGGCCTCGGTGAGGATGTCTT
This sequence comes from Hydrogenophaga sp. GW456-12-10-14-TSB4, assembly GCF_059424305.1. NCBI lineage: Bacteria > Pseudomonadati > Pseudomonadota > Betaproteobacteria > Burkholderiales > Comamonadaceae > Hydrogenophaga > Hydrogenophaga sp. GW456-12-10-14-TSB4. Next base: position 41,207 of record NZ_JBWKZH010000010.1, read on the forward strand.
CCAGGGCCGGCGTGTTGCCCAGCGTGGCATGCAGCCCGCAGCGGCTGCGCAGCGTCTGCAGCATGGCCTGGAAGTTCTTGACGGGCGGCAGGGTGCTCATCGGTGGTCCTTGAAAGGCTGCAGTGCCGGGCCGCGGCCCGGCTCCATCACAGCTTGATGCAGGTCAGCACGGCGATGTTGCGCATGCGGGTTTCGTTGGCGACGCGGGGCGCGCCGTTCGTGCCGTCGGAAATCGGTGGTCCCACACGGGTGCCCGACGGATTCGTGACGCTGGCGTTGCCAGTGGTGCCGCCAAAGCCGTTGGAGGAGCCGGTGCCGCCCAACTGCGTCAGGCTCATGTCGTGGCCTTGGAACGCGTCCAGCTGCTCGGAGCCGAGCAAGCGCCCAGCATCCACGCCGCGGCCGTCGTCCCAGCCACGTCGCACGTTGGCCCGGAAGTTCTGTACCGGCAGGCGCTTGTTGGCGGCGTAGTCAGCGGCAGCACTCGCACCTCGCGTGCTGGCCGCGCCGGTGCTGGTCTGGATGGCGAGGACAGTCTGTGGAAACTCGGTCCACAGCAGCGTGAAGAGCGCCGCGGTGTCGGCGTTGGCACGGTTGGTGGCACCAGAAGCGGCATTCCCGATGGTGCCGCCGTCGCCCTTGATCCAGCCCGCCGGCGCGGTACTGCGCAGGAAATCGCGCACCTCGCCCACCTCCGGAGGCACAACGCCGATGGCGGCCTGAGCAGCAGCCTGGCTGGCGGCGGTTGCCACGGCCTCGCCCACGGCAGTCATACCCAGCGACGCTCGCCATTCGGCGCGCGCGGCGCTTGTCGATGGCGCCGGAATGCCCAGGCCGACCAGCTTGCTGCCAGCCGAGAAGCTGACCGCCAGGCCGCCGTTGGAAGATCCGCGCACCGTGGTGCGGGTGAGCTGGTTGGCCGCCGAGTAGGTGCCCAGGCCGTATTCCCATTCGCCAGAGGGGCGCCCCGACTCGTCGACGGCCTCGATGTAGTACGGCACGGTGTCGGTCACCGCGCACACGGCTGCGAAGGTTCGATAGCCCAGCACCGCCCCAGCGAGCGTGAAGGGGCCAGTACCTGCGGAGGTACTGGCCTCCAACACGCGGTTTTCGATGACGTGGGTCATGGCTCAGGTGGTGCTGGTGTGGTCAGGCCGGTGCGCCGGCGGCTTCGATGGCCTCGATGATCTTGGCCTTTGTGGCAGCAGGATCGACAGCCACGCCCATGGCGGCGGCGTGTTCCAGCAGCTGCGGCTTGCTCATCTTCGCCAGGGAGGGCGCTGCGGGCTGCTCGCCGGTGCCATCGAAACCACCCAGGCCCGCGTCCACCTGGTCCGGCGCGTCGCCGACCTTGAAGGATTCGCAGGCCTTGGCCACCTTGCTCTTGAAGTTCACGCCGAAGGCGGCTTCGACGGCCTCGGTGCCGTACTTCCTGGCCAGGCGGTCGCCCTCGTCCTCGACCGTCACCACCGTGGGTTCGGTCTTGATGCCGCGGACTTGGACGTTTTCTTCGCCGAACACCGCCTTTTGCACCTCGACCTCGTGCTCGGGCACGGTCACAGGGAGGATGGTCATGGCGTCGCGCGCCACCAGGAGCGCGATGGTGGAAACAAGGATTCGAGAAGTCATGGAGATCTCCAGGGTGTGCAGGGATGAAAGGGAAAAGGGCCCGGCGAGTGCCGAGCCCTGGCCACCGTCAGGCGGCGACGATCACCGCGTTGGCATTGCGGCGGTTCGTCTTCATGGCGCACCGCAGATCCAGCGATGCGTAGGTGGCGCGCACGTTGTGCGGCGGCGTGGGGTTGTAGACGGACATCTCGTCGTCTTCGTACTTCACGTGCTTGGTGTTCAGGAAGTAGCAGCGCTTTTCCCACAGCGAGGCGGCCACCGGTGCTTCCAGCGTGTCGAGCACGCTGAAGGTCGGATCCCACTCGATCTCCACGCCCTTGAAGAACAGGCCGGTGCGAGCGCCCTGGCCGGTGGCCACGTCGATCTGCTTGGGCTTGCCCGCCTCGGTGTTCTGCGTGAGCGTCAGGATGCTGGCGTAGGCGTCGATGAAGGTCGAGCCGGCCAGGATCTTGTTCGGTGCACCGCCGTTGCGGATGCACGCGCGCCAGGCAGCTTCCATCGTCGCGCGCAGGGCGTTGGTGGCCACCGCACCGGCGAAGTAGTTGCGCCACATCGCGCTGGTCGCAGCGTTGATGCCACCCACCGTACCCACGGCCGGGGTGCGAGACACCAGCGCGTCCAGGCCCACCACAGCGTCAGCACTGGCCGTGCCATCGCGGTGCAGCTCCAGGTCCAGCTTCTCGATGAAGCCCAGCTCGAGCGCTTCCATGTGCTCGGTCAGGATGTTGTAGAGGATGACCTTCTCGTTGGGCTCCAGGACCAGCTTGCCCTTGCTGGCAGGATCCGGGTCGACGCGGATGCCGGCGGAGAACAGCATGTCCCAGTCGAGGTACAGGCCGTCCAGGGCGACGCGCCATGGGAACTGAGCCTGCTTGACGGTGGAGCGCTTGTTGAAGGTGCGGGCGGTTTCGCCGAACGACCAGGCGAAGTTCGAGCCGTACGAGTCGCGCACGTTCTCCACCGAGAACTGGCGGGCGGGCAGCAGCGTCTTCTTGCCCGACATCAGCATCTTGATGAAGGGCCGGTCGGTGCCGATCTGATCGACCGGGCGGTTGCGCATGTAGTTGTCGAGCGCGGCGACGGTGACCGTTGCGAGGTCGGGTCCGGAAATGGGCATGGTGCCTCTCCTGTGCAAAGTTGATGAGCTCTGCACGCCACCCACCGCACCCTGTGGTCGAGGCTTTTTGCCGGCGCTGCCCTGCCGGCGGTGACCTCGGCTTACAACCTGATGGGCGGCACCTGCAAGGTGCTGAAGGCCGCGACCCCTTCTTGCTTGCGATTTCCCCGGCGTGTGCGCCGCCTCTGAAGCGCCGGTTGCGAACCCGGCTCACGACTTGCATCAATGGCGACTGCGGGACGGAGTGTCAGCCGCGTGTCAACCCGCCCGGCCAAAAAGTGATCGGGCGGGCCCTGCGGTCACAGGCCGGCTGCTGCGAAGGCGCTTTGCACCGCGTCCAGCGCGTTCTTGGGCGCGGTGGCCACGGGCGCGCCGCTGCTGACGTTGCCGGGCCGCAATGGTTGCGGCACCGCAGGCGCGGGGGCCGGCGCCGGCGGCGTGTAGGCGTCGTACATCATCAGGATGGCCGCCTGCCATTGGTGCGGCTCGTAGGTGGTGACGAACTGCTGCAGCTTCACCGGGTCAGCGAGATGCCCCTTGATGAACGTCACCTTCGCGTCGTGGCCGGGCAGGTGCTTCCGCTGCTCCAGCGTGGCGTCCATCTGCGTGGCCGCCTTCTGCACGTTCGCCTGGAACAGCTGGAAGTCATCGGTCTGCTGCTGGGTGCGCTGTGCCGTCTGGTTCTGCGTGCGCAGGCGCACCATCTCCAGCGCGTCCTCGCGCGACAGCGTCATGCCCGCCACGCGCTGCTGCAGGTCGGGGTGCTGGGCCAGCAGGTCGACGCCCGCGACTTCGGTGCCCAGGCGGGTGGCGATGTCGGCCCGCAGGCCTTCGATCTGGTTCAGTGCGGCCTGCAGGTCTTGCGGGCTGCTCGACTTGTACAGCCGGCCCAGCGTGAGCACGGTGTTGAATTCCTCGGGCGCCAGGCCGCTGTCGCTCACCATGCGGCGCACGCTGTCGAGCTGCTCCGTGGCCTCAGTGGCGCGGCGCTCCAACTCGGGCACGCTCTTCACGCGCTCGGTCAGCTCGTTCCAGCGAGCCTTTGCGCGCTCGGTGATTCCTTCGGGCGGCGTCTCGTCGAACTGGCCAGGCGCTGCGGGTGCGGCGGCAGGAGCGGCAGGAGCGGCTGGGACAGGGGCAGCGGCGGCCGGGGCCGGCGCAGCGGGCGCGCCAGCAGCTGCAGCAGGGTCAGTGCCCACGGCATCCAGCAGCGTGTTCAGGCCTTGGAACGGGTCGGCCGGCGCTTCAGCCGCGGGGGCAGCAGCAGGTGCTTCGGCGGGCGCAGCGGCCGGCGCCTCTGCTGGTGCGGCGCTGGCGTCCGGGCTGGGCGCGGGAGCCGGTGCACTGCCACCGCCGGCCGCGCCGGGTTCGTCGTTGAAGAATCGTCGGATGAGGGTATTGATGAGCATGGGTTTTCACTGCAGGGTAGTGAGCGCCGGGGCTGGGCCGCCCGGCATCGGCATGCCCGACGCGGTGCCGGGAATCTGGGGGAGCCCAGGCGCGGGCGCAGCCATCTGCGGCGCTGGCTTGGGCGGAAGGAATCGATCGACGTCGATGGTTTCGTCGAAGCGTGCGGCGGTCTCGCGCACCAGTTCGCGCTCGGGCTCGCTGTCGCCGCCCTGCATGTCGATCTGGCGAATGACCATCACCATCTCGCGAATCAGCGGGAGCGCGCGCGTCCAGATCTCCTGTTCCTTGAGCTTGTTCGGCGCGGCCGTCGAGCCGGCCCGGATCTTCATCTGGATCAGGTTGAACACCGTCTCTGGCGAGGGGTTCTCCGGCCACTCGTAGGTCGGCGATGGTGGCGGCTCCGGCTGGGGCATTGGCGCACCCATCGCAGCGCTGGCCATCGCCATGAGCGGATTCGGTGGCTCGGGCGGCGCGGGCTGTGGTCCCATGATCGTTTCCACCATCGGGCGTGTCATGGAGAGCAGGCACACCTCGCTGGCGAACTGGGCGATCTCGGTCAGCCAGTCCTCGATCTGGTCGCGGAACTCGGCCACGCGCGCGGCCAGCGACTGGTCGGATATGGCGGCCTCGGTGGCGGTCTTCGCCTGAACCACCACGGAGCGCGCGGCATCCTGCAGACCTGACACCATCTCCCAGTCGTTGCGGATCGGGCTGGTGTCGTACACCGCCGGGTCGATCTGCAGCTGCGTGCCCTGCTTCAGGAAGTTCTCCAACGGCTGCCCGTTGGTGTCCACGGTCACGATCTCGCCGATGCCTGGGATCACCAGCTTCTTGATGGACTTCGCGTCCGCGTCGGCGCTGGCCGTGAAGTGCGGCCGGATGTTCTGGCGCACCTCGGCGAACTTGTCGCGAGTTTCGTTGTGCTCCTGCTGCAGCTTCTCCAGCACGTCGACCATGCTCTGGGCCACGAACTCGCCGTCGACCGACTGGAACGGCAGCAGGAAGTAGGGATACCAGCGCTCGCCCAAGCGCTCGGGGTGGTACGGCTCTCGGGCGAACTTGGATTCGATGCCCGCCACCAGGGTGTAGATGGTGTTGTCGAGCTTGCTCCAGGCCTCGTACACCATGACCATGGGGTCATCGCCGCCGGCCACCAGCGTCGCGCCGGCGTAGAGCCCACGGCGAGGTGCGTCCTCGCTGGAGTCCTTGCCCACCTTGAAGATCGTGGCGCGGTCCAGCAGGCTGGCGCCCTCGGCATCCACGAGGTCGGGAAACAGGCCCTTGGCCTTGGACTTGCGCATGGGGATCTTCTCGATCAGCCAGTCGCCGGAGGCATAGTCCCAGATGTCCTCCACCGCGGGGTCGCTCAGCAGGCGCTCGGTGCGCACCAGATCCATGGTCAGGCCCTCGGCGGCCACCACCTCGCGCTGCGCTTCGAGCCCGGCGATCGCCTGCTCCAGCTCGCGCTTCTTCGCCTCCTTGTCGCCCCGCTGTTCCGGATCCTCGATCTCAGCCAGCAGCGCGTCGATGTGCGCCAGGTTGTCCTGCGTGTCCTCGATCCGCGCCTTGATGTGCGGGTCTTCCTTCATGTCGCGCTGCCACTGCACCTTGACCACGCCAAAGCTGCAGGTCATGGCCGCCTTCACCGCGCGCTTGGCCTTCTGCTTGAGCTTGGCATCTTCCAGCATGGTCTGGGTGACCGTGCTCACGGTGTCGGCGAACAGGCGCAGCGGGCGCGACTTGTTCGTGGGCTCGCCCGACATTTCCGGGTTCTTGGCGTACACCTTGGACAGCACCACGCTGATGGTCGAGGCGATCAGGTTCGCCCGGTCCTTGTTGTAGGCCGCGGTATCCGGTTCGGCTTTGTCGTCGATGCCGCGCACCACCTTGCGGTTGTGGGCAACGCGCTTGTGGAAGGTGCCCCAGTGCTTCTCGGACGCCTTGACGCGCTCCATCCACGTCTTGACCAGCGGGTCGGCCTGCTGGTTGGTGCTGGTGCCGTTGGGCGCCTCCATCGAGGCCAGGTTTACGCTGGGCGCGGGCGCGTCGAGAGGTTGCTGCATGGTGCTGGTCCTGGGGGTGTTGGGCGGTAATGTTGGCCGCTACGCCCCAGGGAACGCCGGAAAGTGATCAGCGCGCGACCTCGTGGCGGCCGTCCTCCAACACCCTGGCGCCCCCTGCGGTGGCCGGGTCCGGGCTGTCGCTGCCCACGGCCTCGGCCGGCGTGCTGGTGCGACGCATCAGGCCCGCCTTCAGCATGTCGAAGCAGTGGTCTTCCGCCTCGGTGTCCACGTCGTCCGGGTCGTCCGGGTCCGGCTCGATCGCCGGCACCGTGCGGATGGTGTGCTCGCACGAGCTGAAGATGGCCAGCTCGTCCAGTTCCAGAGCCTGCTTCACGAGCAGCGCGCCGGCCTTGCGGCTCCCGGGCCCGGCCCACCACGGGCGGAAGTTGAGCCCGGCGCGGCGGAAGGTCTGCGAGTGGGTGTTCTGCGCGCCGTACTGCGCGCCTCCCTTGGCGAACAGGTCGGGGCCGGTCAGGCGCAGTCCGATCTCGTATCCCAGGCGCTCGTCGTGCGCTTCCCTCGCCAGGATCCGGGCGGCCACCTTGTCGGGCGTTTCCTTCGTGCCGGTGTTGGCCAGCATGCGGCCCTTCTCGTCCTTGGCGATGCCGTAGAGCTCGCGCCAGAGGTAGGTCTTTCCCTCCGGATCCTTGGCGAACCAGCCCACGGCGTAGGGCTTGGCGTAGCCCCAGTCCATGGCCTGCCAGAGCTTCCAGTGGGCTGGGATGACGAACGGCTTGACGATGTGGCGCTCCGGATCCCAGGCGTCTTCCAGGAACGCGCCGATGTGGATGTCCCAGTCGCCGAACAGCCAGGCCTTGCGGCGGTTCGGGTCTTTCGTGCCCTCCAGGGTCTTCAGGTACTCCGGGTCATTGGCGAGCAGCGTGGTGTTCTCGCGGATGTCGCCGTGCACGTAGGTGCGCTCCCGGCCGGTGTCGCCGTCGCGGATGATGGTGCCGGGCGGCACGCCGGCGCGGCCGAGCTGGTACCGGGCCTTCACGGCGGCATGGCCCCGGCCGTAGGGGTTGCAGGTCGCGCGCACCATGCGGGGCATGCCAGCCACCGAGCTGCGGCAGCAGCTGTGCATCATCTCGAAGAAGTTCAGGTCGCGCCAGTTGGTCAGTTCCTCGAAGCCGATCCAGGGGTATTCGTGGCCGTGGTAGTCCCAGTAGTCATCCTCCTTCACGCCCACGCGCAGCAGCAGCTCTTCGCCGTCGGGGAAGATCCATTTGAAGTCGGCGTGGCTTTCCAGGAAACGGGCGTTCGGGAAGAACTTGCGGAACCACCGCTTCGACTTCTTCACCACGTCGGCCAGCTGCTTGTAGGTCTCCCGGAACAGGATGCCGCGCCACTCAGCGCCAAAGCCGCGCCCGACGAACTGGGCGAAGGACATCAGCAGCGCGTCGGTCTTGCCCGGGCCGCGCGTGCCCTCGTACAGGCACTCGAACACCGGGCAGGCGAGGAACAGGGTCTGGCTGCCGGGGTGCGGCTTCCAGGCGATGGGGGGCAGCGGTGGGGGAAGGATCATCCGCCTGGCGTGGCCTTCTGCACCTGCGCCGACCAGGCCGCCGCGTCGGTCATGATCCCCGGCACCACGAGCACCCCGCCGCCAGGCGCTGGTGCTGGCAGCGGCTTCCCTCCGCTGGTGTGGTCGATGCTGCCGCGCTCGCGGTACTTGTTCGGCCGCCGGCTCTTCAGCATGAAGATCATGAGCGTGTCGCTGGGCTTGCGCACCGTCAGGAATCGCGGGTTTCCCTGCTCGTCAACCGCCTGCACCGGCTTGTAGACCGTCACCATCCGGCCCTTGGCGTTGCGCTCGCGCGTCTCGACCATCTTCAGCGTGCCGTCCGGGTTGTGCTCGTAGATCGGCGTGAGCTGGCCCTGGTAGATCACCGGCTCTTCCACGCCATGCACAGCCCGGCGCACCGCCTCGCGCTCCAGCACCTCGGTGCCCTCTTCCAGCGATTCGTCCCAGGCCTCGGCGAATTCCGCGTCGCTTTCCTTCCAGCGGTAGACGGTCTTTCGGTTCACGCCCGCCTCGTGCGCAGCCTCTCCGATGGTCGCCCCTTCGCTCACGGCGGACAGGAAAACCAACATGGCCAGCTCGTTCACCTCTTTTTCTGGCGTGGCTTTCGTGGCTGCCTTACGTCCCATGCTTCACCTTCTTCCAGTGCTCGTAGGCCTCGGCAGGAGTGGCGCCCTGCCCCACGTACCAGAAAGGCAGCTGCGGGCCACGGGCACTTCTGCCCAGACTGTTCACGCTGGAAGCGCATTCCCACCACTGGCCGCGCAGTGCTATGTGCGGCTTGGTCTGATCACTTCGCATGGCTTACTTCCTTTGGTACTACTTGGACCAGCTCAGGCTTGATCACGAGGGTTCCGAACCGGCGGTTCTTGGCGGAGAGGTATCGGCAGACCAGGCGCTCGTGGTCGTCCTTTTGCCCTCCCCCGCTTCTCCGGCCGCCACGGTATGCGACGACTTCAGCGAGCGCGCCGGTTGGTGTTCGGACGGTGGCGCCGATGGGCACGCTCTCCACGTCGATGGGCCTGGGGATCAGGGGCTTGGCGGGCCGGGCTTTGGGCAGGGGTTCGTCGAACAGGTCGAGCTGGCGGGCTCGGGCTGTCGCCTCCTGCAGGCAGCGCTGTGCGCGATCGCGCGAGGACCGCGACCGGGCGAGCGCAACCGAGACGAGCGGCCACAGGCCCAGCGCCTCAAGCTGTGCACGAACCTCGATCGAGATCGCTGGCGTCACCCCTTCGCCCTCCCTGGGAAATTGCGCCGGCGCGCTTCGGCGCTGGCCTGTTTGTCCAGGCTGGTGAGGTGCCACATGCCGCAGACCTTGCAGCGGTAGGCGGTCTGTGGGCTGTGCTTGGCCATGCCCTTGACGCCGCGGGCGTTGAAGTCCCGGGCGGCCGTGCGGGTGTCGAACGGCTTCTTGTCGAAGCAGGATCGCTGGGCGGTGGCCATGGTGAAGTCCTTGCCCAGGCGCTGGATGCGCTTCTCGCGGCTCATGCTGCAGCCCTTGCTGCCAGGAACACCCGTCGGATGGTGATGGCCAGGGCGCCCTGCTCGTCCAGCTTCTTCAGCTTCCACATCTGACCGTGCAGGCCAAGCAAGGGGCCGCGGTGGCACGAAGCACACAGCGCGATGGCCAGCCACCAGAGGCCCTGCACGATCTCGTGCACCTCGGATGGGTTGGCTTCGCCGCCGCCGGCATCGCACACCGAGCACGGCTGCAGCGCGACGTAGCGGATGTAGTCCGCCTCGGCGACCGTGGGGGCCTTCTTGTTCTTGGACTGCACGGTCTGCCTTTACGCTGGGTAAGGAACGCTCGGGGGCTGGATGCTCTGGTACAGGCGCTCTTTCAGCTCGAAGCCCATCAGCGGCCAGATCTTCTGCACGGCGTTGGCGCGCGCGATCTTCTTGCCGATCTCGGCGTCGAAGTTCTCCGGGCTGGCGCATGCGCTCTCGCCGGTGACGGTGAAGCCGTTGCGCAACACCAGCACGCAGAAGGTGAGCAGGCGAAGCGGTGAGGCAGCGCCAACAGGCGGCTGGTCGGAAAGCGGCGTTCCTGCTGCGGCCGCACCTTCAGCGCCCTCGGCGGCGGTGAAATACCACCAGCTGGCGATGCTCGCCTCGATGTCGGCAGGAGTGACGCGCGGTGCGGTCTTGCCTTTGGCCTGGATTTCGCGCTCGATGGCGCTGTCGCTGGTGTCTGGGGATGCGATGTGGTTCATGGATTCCTCTGAGTTGCGGCCGGTAGAGGGCGCGGCCGCGTCGCCCTCAATCGGTCTTCTCGGAAAACGTGATGCCGCAATCGACCACGCCGTAGGCCTGCACGGCGACGATGAACTCCGAGAACTCGTCGTCGCTCAGCCTCTCGGTGGACTTCGGCAGCTCTTTACCGGCATCGTCGAACTGGGCCGGGCAGAACAGGTCCTTCAGGTGGCGCTTCCACACGGCTGGCGTGTAACGGACGCGCTGCTCTGCGATCGGGTCCCACAGCCACACCTGAAAGGCGAAGTCGGACAGGATGGGCCCGTGGAACATCTTGCGCAGCTCGTGGCGCAGGTGCGTGTTCACGGTCTCGAAGATCACCCGGCCGGCCGCGCCGGTGCGCGTGTGCGGCTTGATGACGTCCTGGTACAGGTGGTTCACAGCCTCGTGCGCCTGGCGCGGGCTGGCTACGTCGTATGCGTGCCTCACCGGAACACCCCCGCGAAGCGCTGCAGCACGGTCGGCGCTGCCTTGGGCTCCCAAGCCTTGGCTGGGGGCAGGTTCCACTGGTCGGTGGCCACCTCGGTGTCGGCATCCTTCGGATCCGGTTCCTCGGTGTGTTCGAGCGCGAAGTCAGGATCGGCGGCGCCCTGCTCCAGCACGGAGGCCGGCAGGATGTTGGCCCAGGTGGATCTCATGTGTGCCTCCGGATCCAGTGAGTGCGCACGCCCTTGAACCACGCCCACGAATAGAGGAAACACAGGGCGAAGATGCCCCACTGCTCGTTCGCGTAGCTGGTCCAGAACCAGAAGGGCTGTGCGCACAAGCCGCTGATGCAGGCCCAGCGCTGCACGCGGGCGCGATGGTCCTGGCTCAGGCGGATGGCGGCCACGCCGAACAGCGCGATGCCGACTTGCTCAATGCCCGTCATGCGCTGTTCCTCATCTGCCAGTGCGCGATCAGGATCGACTCGGCGCGGTTGTGGTCTTTGGCCCGGGCGATGTCGGTGCACCCGGGATACAGCGCGCGGGCGGTGGCCAGCGCCTTGGCCTTGCGCTCAGCGTCCTTGAGATCGGAGTCGATCAGACCGTAGAAGCGCTTCCAGGTCTGGGGGTGGGCGTAGGTCACCGGCAACCGGAAGCACTCCAGCACGCACTCGATCGCGCCCAGCGTGCGCAACAGCGAGCCTTGCGTCTGCACACTGTTGTTCTTCCCGCCCATGGCGCCCACCGCCTCCACCACCGCGGCGATGGGCTCGCCGGCCGGGCACAGCTCCAGCAGCATGGTCTTCAGCGCCAGGCCGTCCACCTTGCTTTTCACCAGCGCCTTGGGGCCGACACCGGGGATCGGCATGGTGGGGATGTCGAAGACGGCCAACAGGCCGTTGTGACCGAGCACGGCGCACGCGCCGGTCAGGCCAGGGTCGATGCCGAGCACGATCACAGGTCACCGCCTTTCACCCGAACCCGGGATTCCGGCTTCGGCTGGTCCTCGGGCCAGTCTTTGAAGAGGGTGTTCTCTCCCACGTACATCACCTCCACCTTGCCCGCGGCCCCGCCGCGCTGCTTGGCGACGATCAGTTCGGCGATGTAGTCCCACTCCGTGGGCAGGCCCGGCTTCGCGCGGCATTCCCGGTACACGAAGATGCACACGTCGGCGTCCTGCTCCACGGACCCGCTATCGCGGAAATCGGACATGAGCGGGCGCTGGTCGGTGCGCTGCTCCACCTTGCGGTCGATCTGGGCGAGCATCAGCACGGTGATGCCCAATTCCTTGGCGAGGCCCTTGAGGCCCTTGGTTATCTCGTCGAGCTGGTAGGCGCGCGACATCTTGCTGTCCGTGCCAGCCATGAGGCCGAGGTAGTCCACGATCAGCAGGCGCAGCCCGTGACGACGCTTGAGCGCGCGAGCCTTGGCGCGCACCTGGTTGATGTTGAGGCCCACCTGGTCGCTGGTGTAGAACGGCGTGCGGCGCAGGCGTTCCGTCGCTTCGGTGATCCGCGGCCAGTCGAAATCCCGCAGTCGCTCGCCGCGCTGGACGCGGCTCAGGTGGATCTGCGACACCATCGACATGCGGCGCTCGTGCACCTCGGTGCGCGGCATCTCCATCGAGAGCATGCCAACCGCGTGGCCGGCCTCGGCGAACGTGTTACCGATGCTCATGGCCAGCGCGGTCTTGCCCATGCTCGGGCGGCCCCCCAGCGCGATCAGGTGCCCCTCGCGGAGCCCGCCATTCAGCAGTTCGTCGAGTTCGGCCAGGCCGGTGGGCACGAAGGTCTGACCGCCCGTGCCCTGGGCTTGATCCTCGATGCGACCGAGCAGCGCCACCATGCCGTCTTCCGTGCCCTCCCAGTCGTCGCGCGGCGCGCCTTGGTCGCCCAGCGCAATGATCTGCTGCTGCGCCTGGTCCAGCACCTCGGCGGCCGTGCGGTCGCCCGGGTTGAACGCCGCGGCGGCGAGTTCGTCGCTGGCGGCCACCAGCTGGCGCAGCACCGACTTCTCGCGCACGATCTCGGCGTACCGCCGCACGTTGGCCGCGCTGGGCAGGTACTGCGCAAGCCCGTTGAGGTAGCCCAGGCCTCCAGCGTCCTCGGCCTTGCCCTGGTCGCGCAGGCGCTCGAAGACCGTCACCACGTCGGCGGGCTTGCTGGCGTTGATCAGCGCGGCGATGGCGCCGAACAGCACGCGGTGCTCGCTGCGGTAGAAGTCGGCTTCGGCCAGCAGGTCGGCCACTCTGTCCCATGCGGCGTTGTTGAGCAGCAGCGCGCCCAGCACCGCCGTCTCGGATTCGATGGAGTGCGGCGGCACGCGCAGCGTGGCGGCCTCGGGGTCGGCCATGAAGTCTTCGGGTTCGGTCATGTTCATGCGGGGTCCAGGGTTTTCTCGATCACGTGCTTCATGCCGCGATCGGTGAGCAGGAAATCGAGGTCGCAGCGCCAGTTCGCGTGTTCACCGCTGCGTGGCGTGCGGCCCATCAGGAAATCGTTCTGGGCGGCCCGGGCGAAGTAGTCGCGGAACCACTGCAGCGCCTGCTCGGTCGTCTCGGCGCGTCGTGACCCATCAGCCCGCCGGGACTGCAGGGCAAAGGTCCAGGCCTTGGCCAGGGCCCGCGTGCGGTCCTTGGTCGCCAGCCTCACCTGCGGCAGGTCCGGCAGGATCTCGTGGTACAGGTCGATCAGGGCCTGCGTCGGGCAGGTCGGCAGCTTTGCTGGCGACGAGGAACCGACAGGTTCCTTCTCCTCCGAAGATGAAGAAGAAGATGAAGAAGAAGGGGGGGGATTCTCGAAACCCGGAAGGGGGGTTTCGTAACCCCCCTTGTCTTTGCGCGGACGCCCCCCCTTTGAACCGGCCTCCGCGCCCTTGATCCCATGTTCCGCACCACCCGTTCCACCAGCTGCCCGGCGGTTGCGCAAGTCCTCATCGCGCACCATGCGACTGCTGAAGATGACACCCTCATCGGTGCGGCGCGCCACCCCTGTGTCGAGTAGCTCATCCAGCAGGGCCTCACATTCCTTGGCAGACAGGCCGACCTGCCGGCCGAGCTGCGCGGGCGTCATGCCCTTGCCGTTGATGGTCAGGTGCCCGTAGGGCTCGCACTCGTGGGCAAGGCACATGACGTTGATCCACAGCCCCTGCGCGGCCATGGAGCAGGACTGCAGCTCCACGTCCTTGCGCCAGTCGGCCGGGTAAAACTGGAAGGCCGGACGCTTCACGGTGCCGCCTTCCCCATGTCCAGCGCTTCGGCGCTCTGGAACCACGCGCCCGCCTCCAGCTCGGCCGTGAGGCGGGCCTTGTGCTCAGGGCTGCGGCTTCGGATCGCCGCGTACATGTCGTGCATGTGCTGGTAGCCTTCGTCCGGCCGTTCTTCCTTGAAGGCCTTCTGCATCAGCTCACCGCAGTGCTTGATGTGGAGGTCGAGCTCCTGCTCGGTCATGGGTGGGGGCGTGGTGCTCATGCGGCCTCCAACATGTCAAACAGCGAGGGCATGCTGGCTTCCTGCTCCGCCAGCCGCAGGTAGTGCACCTGGTCGGCGAAATAGGCGGCGCTCAGTTCCGAGCCGCGAGCCAGACGGCCCAGCTTGATGGCGCGCACGCCCACCGTGCCCAGTCCATGGAAGGGGTCGTAAACCACCTCGCCGCGGTTGCTGTAGCGTTCGATCACGCGGTCGACGATGTCGAACTGCAACGGGCAGACGTGCTTCTCGACAGCGCGCCGGTGCTGGTCGCTGTTGAGCGTGTGCATGCGGTTCACGTCGTGCCACACGTCCGGGTGATGGCTCCCGGGGGCCAGGCTCATGAAGGTGCTGGGCAGCGCGTTGCGCGCCTGCAGCTGTTCGCCGATGCTCACGTGGTGCTCGAAGTCGTACACACGGCGCAGGCTGTCTTCGGTGAAGTACTTGGCCAGCTTGGCCGGGCCCATGGCCGCCATTTCCTCGGCATCCAGCAGGCGGTTGCCGCTCGAGCGCCAGAGGGCGTGTGCATCCACCTGCCAGCGCGCCAGGCTGTATTCCTCGACGGTCTTGCGCACCGGCAGATCGGCGTAGCCGCGGCTCCGATCGGTCTGCGGCTTGTGGAACAGCAGGATGTATTCGGGCGAGCCGACACCCATCTTCGTGCCGTCCTTGCGCATTTCCGAGTAGCCCAGGCGGTAGGTCTGGTTGTTCTCGCGCACCACGTCGGTGACCACGGTCACCATGCCCATGTAGTCGAAACCGTGCTTCAAGCCATGGAACAGCGCCTCGGCGTGGAACGGACTCACGGTGGGCACGCCGGCACCGGTGACGTTGCCGAAGTTGATCCGGTCCTTCACGTGGCAGGCGTAGATGCGGCCCGGCTGCAGGATCCGCAGCAACTCGGGCGTGAGGAAGTCCATCTGCGCCCAGAAGTGATCGTTCCCCTCGGTGTGGCCGAAGTCGTTGTACGAAGGCGTGTATTCGTAGTGGTTGGCGAACGGGATCGACGTGACGATCAGGCCCACCGAGTTGTCGGCCTGCTCGCGCGCCTCCAGCACACAGTCGTTGTTCGCCACCTCGAAGCGCTCGCCCTTGACGACGCGGCGCTCCACACCGATCGAGCGCGCCAGCGTGTCCTGCATGGCCAGATGGTTCAGGCCATAGGTGCGGATGATCTCGGCCATGCGGGCCTGCATCTCGTCGTGCTGGGCCCACTTCTCCTTCAAGGTGGACAGCACCTCGCGCTCGGCCTCGGTGTGCACGATGTCGATACGCACGCGCTCGGCCTGCCCGAAGCGGTGCACGCGGTGGATGGACTGGATGAAGTCGTTGAACTTGAACCCGACGCCCGCGAAGATTTCTCTGTGGCAGTGGCGCTGGAAGTTGCAGCCGCTGCCCGCGATGATGGGTTTGGTGGACAGGATCTGGTGGCGGCCGTCGCTGAAGTCCACGATGCGCTGCTCGCGTTCCTCCAGGTCCTGGGTGCCCCACACGCTGACCGCCTCGGGCACGGCCGCCTGAATGGCGTGGCGCTCGTCCTCGAGGTCGTGCCAGACGATGAAGTGATCATCGGGAGAGCACGCGATCAGCTCCTGCACGCGCTGCACGCGCGCCGGCATGCTGTTGCGCTTCTCGGTGGCCGCCGCCGACAGGCCCATGGCCACGTCGGGAATCAGCAGGCCCTGGCCGTTCTTCTCGCTGCCGGACGCCTCATAGTCGCTCGGCACCTCGTGGTACCGGACGTCCAGCTCGGGCAGCACATAGCCTTCGTCGCTGTGGCCCAGGTCGCTCGGGCGCTGGATGAACACCGCCCAGCTCGCCACCCACATCCAGAATTCCTGTTCCTTGTGCGGGTACAGCGTGAGGTTGCCGGCCTTCTCGCTGTCGCGCTGGAAGAAGCGGGTCAGGGCTTGGCCGGTGTCCATCACGCCCAGGTAGCCGGCGTAGTGGATCAGCTCCTTGAAGCGGTTCGGGCTGGGTGTGGCCGTGGCCACGAACTTGAACTCGACGGGAGCGAAGGCCGGCAGGAATTCCTGATAGGTCTTGCTGCCGTAGCTGCGCAGCACGCTCGCTTCGTCCAGGCTGGTGGCGCGGAAGCGCGCGGGCGTGATCTTCCCTTCGCGCACGCTCTCGTAGTTCGTCAGGTAGATGGTCGCGGGATCGTCGATCTCGGCGTCTGTGCGCACGAAGCGCAGGTCCACCGCGTGCTCACCGGTGAAGCGCAGCGCGGCCTCGCGCGTGAACTCCTGGCGCACGCCCAGCGGCAGCACCTGCAGGCGGTAGGCGTCGGGGTGGCGCGCTCCGACCAAGCGCAGGATTTCGAGCTGCGTGGCAGTCTTGTGCAGGCCGAAGCTGGCGAAGATGGCGCGGTTGCCACCCTTCACAGCCCAGCGAGCAATGTCGCGGGTGTGCGGCTTCAAGGCGGGGTTGACGTCGCCCTCGGGCACGTCGAACCCGTCGAAGCTGGCCAGCCTCACCTTGGCGCGCAGGAAGTCTTCGTACGCGCCCATCAGATGGCCGCCTTGCTGATGCGCCGCGTCTTGGCGGGATCGTTCTTCACGCTCACGTGCCGACCAGTGGCCTTGAGCTGCTTCTGCGCGCGATCGGACAGGCCGCCCACCACCGGCACCACGGACGCGCTCTTGTGGCCCCCGTGTGCGCCGGCCGTGGCCTGCTTGCTGGTGAGGTTGCAGAAGATGCTGGGGCCGCGCGCCATGCGAGCCGCAAGGTCAAACCCGTTGCCGCGGCTGATCGGCGTCTTGGTGCCGGGCCAGTAGAAGGATGTGGTCATGCTGATGCCCTCGCGTGGAAGGTTTCCATCAGCACGCGCACCTTCAGCTCGGCTTCCTTGCGCGCTTCGCGCTCGATCGCGAGCAGGCGCTCGGCCTCGGACTGGATCTGCACCAGCGTGCAGCCCACCTGGAATGCCTGCCACTCCGGATAGATGCGGTTGCCCACCACGTCGCAGAAGAACGGCACCAGGTCGGCCTGCAGGGTCGCCGTGCCGGCTTTGATGCGGGAGAAGTACCCAGCGTCGATGCCCAGCGCCAGGTAGATCTCCTTGTCTTCCAGCCCGGACGACTGGCACGCCAGCGCGAACGCTGCGGCCCCGGTCTTCTGTCGCCGGATCAGCTCGATCGGCATGTCGTTGGCCGGCGCGCGGCGCGACAGCGCCAGCTCACCCTGCTCAACCGGATTCAATTCTTTTGACGCCACTTGACTACCCCCTTCGGGCAAAGAAAAAGCACGATCCAAGTCATGAACTCGAATCGCGCTTTGGATGTGGATGGATCAGGCCTGCCCTGCGGTGGCGGCCTGGGATGCGATGCCCGTGGGTGCGGGTTCTGCAACACGCTCCCGGATGAGGCGCTGTGCGGCGGCCCGGTCGGTCAGGGGCAACTCATCCAGGGTCAGGTGGCCGCCACCCAGTGCGACGAACACGTCGGCCATGCCCAGCTCGATCTGCTTGTTGGCATAGGCCACCTGGTTGCAGTAGCCGCGACTGGTCCCCGCCTGTTGGGCAAAGGACTCGCGCTCGGCGACGGGCAGATTCGTGAAGAAGGTTTTGAAGTCCATGCCGGAAAGTTTACCCGTGGGTAACGCAAAGTCAATACCCGAAGGTAAATTACCCTCTGGTAACTTCGTCTGCATGGACGTTTTTGACCGCCGAAGGGCCAAACTGCGCGAGTTGCTGCAGACGCTGTCAGCCGCTGAGCTGGCGCGCGCCTCCGGCGTCGCCGCGAGCTACATCAGCCGCGCGCTGAAGGAGCCGGGTGACGAGGGCTACAAGAACATCGGAGAGGTGACCGCGCGCAAGCTCGAAAAAGGCGGCCGCAAGCAGGAGGGCTGGATGGATGAGATCCAGCCCAGGCTGCACTTGGCGCACAGTCGCGCCTCCGAGCCCATCGCGGAATACAACAAGGCAAACGGAGACGTGGTGATTCGACAGTTCGATGTGGGCGGAGGGATGGGTGGCGGGCGCTTGCTGCTCGACGATCAACCTGGAGTGATCAAGAGCTGGCACGTAGACCATGACTGGCTGCGCCTGAACGTGCGCAGCTACTCGGCGATCGAGAACCTGTGCATCGTGACGGGGTTCGGCCCCTCAATGCGGCCGATGTTCAACCCCGGTGACCCCCTGCTTGTGGACCGCGGCATCAAGGTCGTGGAGGTCGATGCGGTGTTCTTTTTCCGCGTGGGCGAACACGGCTTCATCAAGGCCCTGCAGCGGATCCCGACGGCCGACGGCCTGATCCTGCGCGCGAAGTCGAAGAACCCGGACTACGACCCCTTCGACATCGACCAGAAGACCATGGACTTTGAGGTGCTGGGCAAGGTGCTCACCGTCTGGAAGAGCGAGCAGTTTTAGAACGCGAGCGCACGGAAACCAATTCAACAGGGAGACTTCATGGGTAGCTTTTCAATCTGGCACTGGCTCGTAGTTCTGATCTACATCGTGGTCGTTGCGTGGCCTCTGTGGCGGATCGTTGGCAAGACTGGACTGCACCCAGCCTTCTCTCTCGCGCTGCACATCCCTCTGGTCAACATTGCGGGACTGTGGTACCTGGCCTTTGCCAAGTGGCCCGCACGCCGCGATTGACCGCTCGTTCGACCATCTGAAGGAAAACCATGCGCTCAATCGTTGCCGTCACCGCACTTCTCGCCGCCCTGTCGGGCTGCGCAAACCACGTCTACAGCCTGAGCTATTCGCCCATCACCAAGGAATACGCCCAGCAGCTCGATCAGGTGGCGCTAGGGATGACAAAGCCCCAACTGCGCACCCTCTTCCCTGACATGGTGACCCGTGGCCAGACTGCTGTGGGCGGCAAACAGGTGGAGGCCATGGAGCTCTCGCACAACTACTGGACGGGCGTCGGGGGACGCCTGCAGGAGGACCAGCTGTGGTTCTACTTCTACGAAGGCCGCCTGGTGAAGTGGGGCCGCCCCAATGACTGGCCAGCGCCGAACGAACTGATCATTCGGCAAGGCTGAGCGCCCCGACCATCGCAAACACAGCCCGCCGCGCGCGGGCTTTTTCACGCCTGGGCAAACCCTCGAATGAAAAAAGTTTACCTGCGGGTATTGACTAACTGATTACCTGCGGGTAAATTCTCTCCATCGACTCCACATCGGAGGCGGCAAAGGAGAGAGCAGATGGCAATGACGACAGCCCAGGCGCACAAGGTGATCTGTGCCGCCATCCACAAGGGCCCGAAGGTTGAAACGCCGGCCAGCCGCGTCAAGGCGCGCCGCGCTGCCAAGGAAGCGAAGGTCCAGGCCCTGCAGGAGGCCATCACCCGAATCAAGGGCCAGGCCCGCGAGATGCCGGCGTGGGAGAAGGGCTACTTCTCGGCGATCACCTCGATCGAGCTGCTGATCAAGGAAATCGAGGTGGCGGCATGACCTTCTACTTTGGATCGTGGCGCTGCAACTGCACGTCCTTGCAGGCTGTCGAAGGAAAGATCCCCAGCAAGTGCCCGAACCATGGGCGCGAGCTGCTGGGCCCAATCTGCAAGGTGGAAGCCCCGGCTGACACCGAGATTGGCGTCAAGGCTGCAGCTGGCGGGGTGGCGGCATGAACTGCTTGACCATCGACAACGTGGAGCGCCGGGAGAGCTGCCCGGTGCTGTCCGCCCAGCAAGTGGACGAAGCGCTGGACGCCGAGCGCCGTGCTGAGAACGAGGCGGCCTACGAGCACCACATCAACGCGGCGTGCACGGCCATCCAGCGCATGCCGTTCGATCTGGTGACACCTGCCTACATCGGGCAGGTACTGAACACGCTGGCCAGCAAGGCGACCCAGGCGCTGCTGGCCGAGGTGGCCGAGTCGCTGGACATCCTGGCCGATGAGGTGACGCCGTGAGCGCCGCCATCCAAGCGCAGCGGGATGCGCTGCTCGCCGCGGCCCGCAAGGTCGATCAGGCCGAGAAGACCGCCACGGACTTGCTGGAGTTCGACACGCTGTTCGATGCCGCCATGGTGGAACTGCGTGCCGCCATTGCCCTGGCCGACGATGCATCGATCGCTCTGCCACCGGAGGCCGCCGCCATCGGTGCCGCCCTGGACTGCAGCTCTCTGGAACAGGGAGAGCCGGCATGAGCGGCAGCACCCACCAATACAGCTGCGATCAGCTGGGCGTGTGCCAGGACCGCCCCATTCGTTGCCGCGGGTGCAAGCCTTCTGAGGGCACGCGCACCGCCGAGTTGATCCTGGGCAACAACCCTGCATCGCTGGACGAGTTCTACCGCTACCCGCGCACGCTGGAAGAAGCCTTCGGCCCTGGCCATCGCTACCTGAACGACGGCCCGGCGCCCATGGATGCGCCCGACCGGATCGTGGTGCGCGCTTCCGGTTTTGCCTTCGCGTTTGTGGTCGCGCTGAGCGCCGCGGGAGTGCTGGCATGAGCCTCACAGGCGACCCATACCTGCTCCACCGCGTGGACACCAGCCAACTCGCGCACGACGACGGCGTGTCCATCGGGCACTGCGTCAACCGTCGCCCCGAGCACGAAGACGTGGAAACGATCGATCAGGTCGGCCTCGACGTGATGTTCCTCACCGCAGTTTTCTACGCCGCCTGCGCCCTGATCTTGTTCATCGGCGCGTTTGTCGGCTACCTCACGTACCCGTGGGTGCGTGGCCTGTTTCTCTGATCAACCACCGAAAGACCCTATGTCCACAACCGATGTGATCGAAGTCGCCGCGCCTCCACCGGCGCGCCGCGCAAAGAACCTGCCCGCACCCACACCCGCAGTGCTTCTGCAGATGGCCGTCCAACAGGGCGCTGACCTGGACAAGCTGGAAAAGCTCATGGAGCTGCAGCTGCGCTGGGAGCGCAACGAAGCGAAGAAGGAATTCGACACGGCGTTCGCAGCCTTCAAGGCCGAGGCGGTGCGCATCATCAAGAACCGCGACGTGACGGCGGGTCCCCTGGCCGGCAAGAAGTACGCCGAACTCTTCACCGTGGTCAACGCTGTGACGCCGGCCCTCTCGGCGCACGGGCTCAGCTCTTCGTGGCAGATCACCAAGGACGAAAAGGACTGGATCGAAGTCACGTGCACGATCAAGCACAGTGCCGGGCACAGCGAATCGGTGTCCATGGGCGGGCCGCCCGATGTTGGCGGCGCGAAGAACGCCATCCAGTCGCGCGCGTCGACGGTGAGCTACCTGCAGCGCTACACGCTCAAGGCGATCACCGGCTTGTCTGAGCAGGACGACGATGACGACGGCGGCCACCGCCCGGGCCAGGGTTCTGCCGGCGGAGCGGGCGAAGAGCAGCAGGAGCACCCGAAGCTGCAAGCCGGCCGGGACGCGTCCATGAACGGCATGGATGCGCTCACCGACTGGTGGGGGAAGTTGACCGCGCAGGACCGCAAGGCGCTCAACGGCCACTTCCCTGGCCTGCGTTCCGTGGCCCAGCGCGCCGACCGGGGAGGCTGACATGCAGGACCTTCTGATCCGCTGCAGCTCCATCGGCAAGCTGATGACCGAGCCCAAGACGAAGGCCGAAGGCCCGCTGTCGGTGGGCGCAAAGACCCACATCCGCAGCCTGGTGTCGCAGGCCATCTTCGGCGTGGACTTCGAGGTGTCCAGCAAGGAAATTGAAAAGGGCATCGAGGTCGAGCCCGAGGCCATCGCCCTGCTCAACCGCGTGCGCGGCCTGTCGCTGGCGAAGAACACCGAGCGCAAGTTCAATGCCTGGATCACCGGCGAGTGCGACCTGTTCGACGCCGTCGCACGCCGCGGGCACGACCTGAAGTGCTCGTGGTCCGTCTCCACCTTCCCCATCGCGCTGGTGGACTGCGTGGACAAGCTCTACGAATGGCAGATGCGCGGCTACATGTGGCTGTGGGATGCGGCCGAGTGGGAGGTGAACTACGCCCTGATCACCACGCCCGAGCACCTGACCCGCTGGGAGCCCGCGTCCATGCACTTCGTGGACCACATCCCCGAGCACATGCGCCTGACCACCTGGACCGTCACGCGCGACCCCGATCTGGAAGCCGCCATGGTCGAAAAGATCAAGGCCGCCCGCCAGTACTACGCCCAGGTCCTGGCCGAGTTCACCACCTCTCACGCGCTGCCCGGCGCTGCCCCTGTGCGCGCCGCCGCTGCGGCAGCACGCATCCCTGAAACCTTCGACTTCTGAGGCCCCCATGACGACTGAAACCCCAATCGACCTGATCGACCGCGCCGAGATCAACGCGGGCGGCGTGCTCGTGCAGTACTCCAAGACCGAGGCCGCCCTAGCCGCGCTGCGCGAGAAGTACACCGGCGCCACCTTCGACCTGACCACCACCAAGGGCGACAAGGAAGCGCGCGCCGCGCGCCTGGAACTGACGACGCTGCGCACCAGCCTGGAGAAGCGCCGCAAGGAGTTCAAGGCACCAGCGCTGGAGTTCGGCAAGAAGATCGACGCCGAGGCCGCGCGCATCACCAGCGAGATCGAGGCACTGGAACAGCCGATTGACGCGCAGATCCGCGCCGATGAGAACCGCCGGGCCGCCGAAAAGGCAGAGCGCGAGCGCATCGAACGCGAGCGCGTCGCCGCCCATCAGAACCGCCTCAACACGATCCGCGCGTGCGTGGGCCGGGCCCAGGGCCTGCCGTCGGAGCGCATTGCCAACGGCATCGCGCAGGTCGAGGCCATGGTAACGGATGCGGCCACCTGGGAAGAGTTTGCGGGTGAGGCCGCCACCGCCCAGGCCGAGACGCTGGCGGCCATGCGCTCCATGTTCGATGCCGCCAAGGCGCGCGAGGACGAAGAGGCGCGCGTCGAGCAGCAACGCCTGGAGAACGAGCGCCAGGCCGCCGAGAACCGCGCCGCCGCCGAGCGCCTGGCGGAAGCGCAGCGCGAGCTGGACGCCAAGGCCGCCGCACTCCAGGCCGAGCAGGACGCGATCGCGGCCCGCCGCGCGCAGGAAGAAGCCGACGCCCAGCGCGAGGCAGACGACGCCATCAAGTCGGCGGCCACGCCCGCCCCCGTGGCCGCGCCCGCCGCAGCGCCTGCCGCCGCCCCAGCGCCGGATGCCGGCGAGAAGCCCACGCTCAAGCTGGGCGATGTGAATGCCCGCCTGGGCTTCACCGTCACCGCCGAATTCCTGGACCTGCTCGGTTTCCGCGCGCACGTCGAGCGCAGCTCGAAGCTGTACCGCGAGAGCGACTTCCCCCGCATCTGCGCCGCCATCGTGCGCCACGTCCAGGCCGTCGCCCAGCCCCTGGCCGCCTGACCCTTTTCCCGGGCACATGCCGGCGCGCCGCGAGGTTTTCCTCCCTGACCGCAACAAACGCCTTGCGCGCCGGCGCCCTCTTTCTTTCCCACCACCACCCCGCAACCACCTGGAGCACTTCCCAATGCGTATCGAGTTCATCGGCAAGACCAAGGCCACCATCACCGCGATCGACATCCAGTCCCTGAAGATGGGCCAGACCGACGTGAAGCCGGCCGTGTGCCTGCACCTGCAGCTGACCCTGGCGAACAACACCCTGAAGATGCTGGACAAGCATCTGCTGCCCTTCCTGTTCGAGAAGGGCACCGGCAAGTCGGACCCGCAGCGCGCGCTCGATGGCGTCGACGTGCTGTCGGACCTGCCGCAGCTGACCGACATCGCGGTGAAGATCGGCGCCCTTCACTGGGAGGGCGAGCAGACCGGCTGCACCCTCAAGATCTACCAGGGGGTGACCGGGGACCACGACATCAAGCTGGGCGACTGCACCGTGCGCAAGATCAAGATCGACCCCCAGGAAGGCGGGGCGGTGGACTGGGATCTGCAGGTCTACACCTCGGACGTGGACCAGGACACCATCGGCGCGCTGGGCGTGCTGAAGAGCCTGACCCGCGACATTGAGCTGGAAGCGGCCCAGCCCGCGAGCAAGCAGCTCACGCTCAACGACGGCAAGGGCGAGAAGAAGCTGACGCCCGCGCAGGCTCTGCAGAAGTCGGTGAACACCGGCGCCGCCAAGGTGGACAAGGGCGAAGCGCCCGCCGACAAGCACAAGGACGGTGCGTGGCCATTCCCGCGCGATGGTGCTGGCGCAACTGGCGCACCTGCCTGACCATGCGAACCGCCCACCGCCGCGCCGCGCACGCCAAGCGCGCCGAACCATCGAAGTTCTGGCAGCCGTCGATCACGCCCGCCCAGGTATCCACCTGCAAGCTGGCGCACTGGGATCTGATCGAGCGCTTCACCAGCGGCCGGGCCACGCAGGGCGACCTGCTGGACTGGATCGAAACCGGCTTCACCTACAGCGAGCTGATGCGCCTGCTGGAGGCCGACGGCACGCCTTTCACCGAAGAGGCCAAGGCCGCGATCGCCGAGCAGCTGGAGACCTACACCGGTGTGCTCGAGCGATTCCGCACCACCGGGCGCGTGGGCTTCAACAGCGCCCAGCTGCTGACCGCGCGTGCCGCCGCCGAGGTGATGGACCAGCTGATCGAAATGGACCGCTTCGGGTTCGCCGTGCGCGCGGCCCTGTGGTCGAACGCGCAGATGGATCGGCTGTCGCTCCGCGGCAACCCTTAGCGCGCTGGTAGTCCGATCCACCCCTATTACCTACTTGGAGAAAACAGATGAAGTACCGCAAAAAGCCCGTTGTGATCGAAGCCGTTCAACTTCGTTGGGACACATGGTCCGAGATGTGTGAACACGCTGGCGTGGGGAATCTCTCGGACGGCAAGCCCGAAGGATTTTGGCCTGATGGAGTCGGTCGCGGTCGTATCGGCATGCGCATCCCGACGCTCGAAGGCCTGATGGAGGCGACCGAGGGCGATTGGATCATTCGAGGCGTTAAGGGCGAGTTGTATCCGTGCAAGCCGGACATCTTCGAGGCGACTTACGAGCCCGCCTAACCCCCTAAACAACCTACTGAGATTGAACATGAGCAAAGCAACTGAACTGGCGAAACGGCTTTCACAGTTGGCAAACCTCGAAGCCAACGAATTGGCTGATGTGATGAACGAGGCCGCCGACGAACTGGAGCGCCTTGACCGCGTGAATGCGGAGCTGGCGCTGTTTGCTGCCCGCTGGCAACAGTTGGAGCACATGTACTCAAAAGGGGCAACTGCGAACACGCTGGGCCACTACATCGGTAGACCTGAACGGCTGGACTACGCCGCAAAACTTCGCGTCGAGCACGACGCCGCCCTCACCTCTTCTGGAGACCACCTGTGAGCAATACCAAACTGCCGGCGCTGCCGGGCGCAGTGCAAAACGTCCTCTTGGGCGACGACTGGCAGGACGTTTACACCGCCGACCAGATGCACGCCTACGCCAAAGCCTACGCCGCCCCTCTTATTGCACGGGTGGCAGAGCTTGAGGCAGCGCTTGAAAAGCTGACCCTGAGCAAGATTGATCGCGAATGTCTGCGCATCGGGCAGCAGATCCATCGGGCCGCAGGCGACCTGCCAGAGACCTACGAAATCGAGATTGAGATCGAGCGCGGCAGCGGATCGGTTTACCTGTGCAAGCCCGACTACACAAAGGTCGCATTCAACGATCACGTAGATGGCTTGAGCGAGAGCATCAAAGATGCCGTTGACGCTGCCATTGCAGCAAAGGACTGACATGACGAACAAAGAAATCTCCGAACAAGCCGACGCATGGATGGCCGTGTGCAGCACGCTGTCCGAAGTGATGCCGGGATGGGCAAATCACCCCGGAAACGGCATTGAAAGCGCTGTCGCAGCAATCCGCAAACTCGCCGACCGTGACGCCCAATGGAATGCATTTATCGCGGGGCAGGCCGGTGAGCCGGTGGCGTGGCGGTATCGGTTCCACACAGATGACTCATTGGCAGGCAAGCCGAACGTGAGGGGGTGGATGTTGACTGACATCAGGCCTCCTACTCGCTCGGGGGATATTGAGGTTGAGCCGCTGTTCGCCTCCCTTCCTGCTCCCCAAGCAGTGCAGGCCGGGTGTGGCCACTGCGAAAAAGGCGGTTGGTGTGGTAGGCGAGATTGCGAGAACATCGCCGCCTCACCCTCTCCAGATGGCAACGCCGAGCCGATGACTCTGGCGGATGCGGCCAAGTCGTTCCCCTACGGACCATTCGGGCATCCACACGTCGAGGTCAGCAAGGCCGAGCAGGCAGAAGCGCCGAGCGAGGAGCGCGAGGAAATCGAAGCGGTGATCGCTTGCCTGGGCGACGATGCTGCACAGTTGCGTGATGAGAACCCCGAGGACGAGCGGGCTGACAACATGGACCACGCCGCCACGCTGTTGGAACGCTTGCTCGCCACCCAGCCCACGGCCAGCAATGCGGGAGAGCGGTCGTGAAAATAACTCAAGAAGAGTTGAAGCAATTGCTGGAATACGAGCCCGATACCGGCGTCTTCCGCTGGAAAGTCAGCCGTGGATCGAAGGCCAAAATCGGCGAGATTGCCGGGTTTGTGGACATGCACGGCTACCACAAGATTGGTTTGAATGGTCGCGCTTATCGAGCGCACAGGCTTGCTTGGCTTTGGGTGTACGGGGACTTCCCGAAAGGCGACACAGACCACATCAACGGCGACAAGCTCGACAACCGTATCTCCAACCTGCGCGACGTGTCCAGATGCATCAACAACCAAAACTGGCGCAGAGCAAATGTTGACAGCAAGTCACAAGTTCTTGGCGTCTCGAAGCAGGGCAACAAGTACCGGGCGCAAATCTACATCAACGGGAAGACGAAGAAGCTCGGCTATTTCTGGACCGCCGACGATGCTCATGCGGCCTACCTGGAAGCAAAGCGAAAACACCATGAAGGCTGCACGATATGACCACCCCATCCCACACCGAGCTGGCAGCGCAGGCGCGCAGAGCAGCGAAGTCGCTCGAAATCCTCGATATGGAAAACACCGCAGAACTCATGCGCCAATGCGCCGCCGCCCTGGAGACACCCGAGCGAGGGCTGGGGAAGTGCCACAAGAACCGCAATGATTACTGCAAGTGCTCGCGCGCCGCGATGCTTTGCGACGGGGTGGGCTCAACCCCACCCACAGCACCGGCTCAAGATGCGCAGGGGATTCCGCTGGACGACGTGCTCTCGACCATTGGACTCGCCCACGACGCGAGCCTAGATGGCGCACACGCAACATGTCGGCAATTACTGCTGGACGCGCTTTCTTCGCTGAAATCTCTCTCCGCCACCCCATCCCCGCAGGCAGAGAGAGTGCCGCTGTCTCCAAGCCGGCTTGCTGAACGCCTTGAAGGCGTGGACTACACACCATCTGACCGTCGGGCCTTCATTGATGGCGTTCGCTTCGCCGAAACCTATCACGGCATCGTCACCAAGGAGAGCAGCAATGGCTGATTTGATCCCCAGCAACAACGAGCATTTCATGCGGGCCTATCTCGGCCCAGAGGGCGATGTGTGCATGACGTGGCCGAAGAACCTGTCGATCAGGGGCCTGACCTTCATGCGGCAGTCGGTAAATCTGCAGATCGATGCCTTTCTCGACTTCGCCCGTCGCGAGACCGAGAAGGAGGAAGCCGCCCGGCTCGAATACGAATCGTGGTTCCCGATCTTGGGGACCAGCAATGTCTGACACCACCCCCATTCCACCAGCAAGCGAGAGGGAGAGGGATGCGTTTGAGGCGAGAACCCGAAAACTCAGCCCGTGCGCAAACTTGTCGCGCCAAAAGGAAGTTTTTGGCGGCCACTATCGGACCAAAACGATTCAGTGGGCATGGGAACAATGGCAAGCCGCCATTGAATGGCAGAAGCAGCAAGCCCGTGCCGCCCTCTCCCACCCCTGCACTCCGCCAGGGTGGAAGGACATGGCCTACGCAAAACTTGGCGCTGTGCGGGACAAGATGACGCCACAGCACGTCGATGCGGTCCAGCGCTTCCTGCGAGACGAGTACGCTGCCCCTCCCCCTCCAGAACAAGGAGGCAAGGGATGAGCACGCTGACATTGCCGTTGAAACGCGAGTACTTCGAGGCGATCCGCGACGGCTCGAAAACCGAGGAATTCCGGCTGCGCAATGCGTACTGGTGCAAGCGCCTGGAGGGCCGAGCGTTCGACCGCGTGGTGCTCACCCTGGGCTACCCCGCCGCCGACAACCACGAGCGGCGCCTGGTCCTGCCCTGGCGCGGGCTGCGCGTCACGACCATCACGCATCCGCTGTTCGGCGCCGCACCGGTGGAGGTTTTTGCAATCGCAGTGAACCCCGCAGCGGCCCCATCAACACAGGAGACCACTACGTGAGCAACGACGCGAACTATCGCTGGATCAAGCTCGCCAAGCATTGCGAGATCACCGGCGACACCCCGGATGCCGTGCACGCCCGGCGGCGCAAACACCTCTGGACCGAGGGCGTACAGTGCAAGCTCGGCGCCGACGGCAACCTGTACATCAACCCCGAGGAGTGGAACAAATGGGTGGAAAACCCGCCATCGCATGTCCGCGCGGCGTGAAGATCAGGGACTTCACCCACGGCCAGCGCATCCAGATCGCATTCAGCTTCGAGGGGAAAGAGTGCCGCGAGCTGCTGCCGCCCCGGTCGATCACCAAGTCCGCCATCCAGCACGCCGAGGGCCTGCGCCTGGAGATCCTGCGAAAGATCAACGACGGGGTGTTCCGTTACGGCGACTACTTCCCAGACAGCCCGAAGGCCAAGCAGGGGAAGAGCAATTCCCAGAAGCTGATCGGCGACCTGCTGGACGCCCAGCTCGTGATCTACGAGCGCCAGGTGACGGCCGGCACCCTGTCGCCCAGCACGCTGGACGGCTACCGCAAGGCAATCAAGAGCGAGCGCATGGCCTTCTGGCGCCCCAAGACCCTGCAGGAGGCCACGCCCAGCGCGATGCGCGAATGGATCGGCGGCTTCCAAGTCACGGCCAAGTTCACCCGGAACCTGCTCACGCCCCTGCGCAGCGTGTTCGAGGACGCCCTGAACGACGAACTGATCACGTTCGACCCGTTCGAGCGCATCGCCCTGCCCAAGCTGCTCAAGCAGACCAGTCGCTCGAGCGAATACGAGGTCGATCCCTTCGACGCCGACGAGCGCGCGAAGATCATCGAAGCGGCCCGGCCCGACGAGTGGCCCACGGTCCAGTTCTGGTTTGAGGTCGGCCTGCGCCCTGGCGAGCTGCAGGCCCTGCGCTGGCCCAAGGTCAAGGCCAAGGCGGTGCGGATCGACATCAACCAGGTGGCGAAGACCGAGAAGGCCCCCAAGACGAAGGCCGGCATCCGGGATGTCGACCTGACCCCCACGGCCATCAAGGCGCTCGACGCCCAGCGCCTGATCAGCGGGGAGGCCGGGCAGCACGTCTGGCTGAACCCGCGCACGGGTAAGGCCTGGACGACCGACGCCCAGATCAGGAAAACCCTGTGGGTTCCCCTGCTGGAGCGGGCCGGGGTGCGCTACCGCAACCCCTACCAGGCCAGGCACACCTACGCGAGCGCGCTCCTGACCGCCGGCGCCAACCCCTGGTACGTGGCCCAGCAGCTCGGCCACGAGGACGTGCAGATGGTCTTCAAGATCTACGGGAAGTTCATCGCCCAGGACTACCAGAAGCCCAAGGCGCCGAGGCTTCGGGTGGTTGGGGACGACGCGTGACCGCGTGCGAATTTCCCCCGTCGCAGGTGCGAAATCGGTGCGAGATCAACGCCAACTTGTGACAGTTTGGGCCGGTTTCTGGAACCCGGCACCCTCTGTCTCTCATTGGCGTTGACCGCTTTGTATGGTGGAGCTGGGGGGATTTGAACCCCCGTCCGCAAGCCTTCTTCGAGCAGTTCTACATGTGTAGCCGTCTGTTTTGGGTCTCGCCGCCCGAGTCGCGCAGTGGCACGCTAAACGGGAAGCCAGCATCCTTGAATCTCACCCTGCGCCAAGGTGCCCGACGCAGAGCCAGCCCATGTAAATTACCTCGCAGCCGGGAGGTCTTGCGACCCCCTTGCCCAGCCCATCGGCCTGCTGTTGCGAGGCTCACCGGTGTTTAAGCGGCGAGTGCGAAACGTTCGTCGTTTGCAGTTGGTTTTTTTCTGCGGATTAACGAGGTGACAGAACCTCGACATGCCCTGCTGCGCGTCCGAACCCACGTCGAAACCAGTACAGCCCCAGGAAGACAGAGTTTAAGGCAGTTCCAGCAATTTCAAGAGCTGCAGGGGAGAAGAAACCTCGGCGTCCGCGCCCCAGCTGGCCACATCGGCACCAAACCCGAGGTAACCATAGCGCGCGGCCACGGTCGGCATGCCGGCGGCCTTGCCCGCGCGGATGTCGCGTTCGTCATCACCCACGTAGATGCATTGGCTCGGCTGCAACTGCAACCGGCGCGCCGCCTCCAGCAGAGGCTCCGGGTGTGGCTTGGCATGCGGCGTGGTGTCGCCGCTGATCACCACGGAAGCGGTCTCGAACAGCGCCATGGCCTGCGAAAGCGGGTGGGTGAAGCGCTGCGACTTGTTCGTGACCACACCCCAGCGCAACCCGCCACCCACGATGCGGGCGAGCAGGTCGCTCACGCCGTCGAACGGCTGGGTGCGCTGGGTCATGCAATCCTCGTAGGCGCCGAAGAACTCCTCCTTCAACGCGGGGTAGTCTTCGTGCTCGGGCGTGATGCCGAACGCGACGCGCAGCATGCCGCGGGCGCCCGATCCGGCGTGTGGCCGGTATTGCTCCAGCGGCAGCGAGGCCATGCCCCGGCGCACGCGCATCCCGTCGGCGGAAGCCCCCAGGTCCGACGCGCTGTCGATCAAGGTCCCGTCCAGGTCGAAAAGGACGGCATGCACACCCTGGAAAACCGTCATGGCTTGCGCGTCGCGAACAGGTAGTTGACGCTGGTATCGCTGCTGAGCCAGTAGCGCTGCGTGAACGGGTTGTATTCCATGCCGCGGGTCTGGTCGAGCTCCAGCCCGGCCGCGCGGCAGTAGCTGGCCAGCTCGCTGGGGCGGATGAACTTGGCGTACTCGTGCGTGCCCTTGGGCAACAGCTGCAGCAGGTACTCCGCCCCCAGCACGGCGAAGAGAAACGCCTTGGCATTGCGGTTGAGGGTGGAGAAAAACACCCAGCCCCCGGGTTTCACCAGGGTCGAACAGGCGCGCACCACCGAAGCCGGGTCGGGCACGTGCTCCAGCATCTCCATGCAGGTGACCACGTCGAATTCACCGGGTTGCTCCAGCGCCATGGCTTCCGCGCTGATCTCCTGGTAATTGACGTTGGCAGTGCCTGCCTCCAGCGCGTGCAACTGCGCGACCCGCAGGGCCTTCACCGACAAATCGATGCCAGTCACGTTGGCGCCCTTGCGGGCCATGGAATCGGACAGGATGCCGCCGCCGCAGCCAATGTCGAGCACCCGCTTGCCGGCCAATCCGGCCAATCCATCGATCCACCCCAGGCGCAGCGGGTTGATCTGGTGCAAGGGGCGGAATTCGCTGTCGGGATCCCACCAGCGGTGGGCGAGATCGGAAAACTTGGCCAGCTCGGCCGGATCGGCATTGACGTTCGGATTCATGCGTTGATTATCGCCAGCACAATAAAAAAACCGCGCCGAAGCGCGGTTTTTGGAGCGGAACTGAAGGAAATCAGTTCTTGCGGGTGCCGACCACTTCGACTTCCACGCGGCGGTTCTTGGCGCGGCCTTCGCGGGTGGCGTTGTCGGCCACCGGCTGGGTCAGGCCCTTGCCTTCGGTGTAGATGCGGTTGCTTTCGATGCCCTTGCTCACCAGATAGGCCTTGACGGCTTCGGCGCGGCGGTTGGACAGCTTCTGGTTGTAGCCAGCGGCGCCGGTGGAGTCGGTGTGACCCACAGCGATCACGACTTCCAGAGCAATGCCGGACACCTTGCCAGCCAGATCATCCAGCTTGGCCTTGCCTTCGGGCTTGAGCACAGCCTTGTCGAAGTCGAAGAAGGCGTCAGCGGCGTAGGTCACCTTGGAAGCGACGGGAGCCGGTGCGGGGGCAGGAGCGGGAGCGGGAGCCGGTGCGGCGGCAGGAGCCGGGGCCGGAGCGGCAGGAGCGGGTGCAGGAGCGGCGGCAGGAACGATCGCGCCGTCGCAACCTTGTGCGGCGGTGGCGGGCGTCCAGCTGGCATCGCGCCAGCAGAGTTCATTGGTGCCGTTTTTCCAAACCAGTTCGCTGGTGCCATTGCGCCAGTTGTCGATGGTTTGTGCGCCGGCGGCAGTTGCCATGGCGGCGGTTGCCAACAGCATTGCCACTTTGTTGAGTTTTTTCATGGTTTTCCTCTATATAAGCCGCAGACAGACTGCGTGACAAGAACGACGCTTCAAGTGACCACCACTAAAAACGTTGGAATTTATTGTGCCACAAGCACGGA
Source organism: Hydrogenophaga sp. GW456-12-10-14-TSB4 (assembly GCF_059424305.1). NCBI lineage: Bacteria > Pseudomonadati > Pseudomonadota > Betaproteobacteria > Burkholderiales > Comamonadaceae > Hydrogenophaga > Hydrogenophaga sp. GW456-12-10-14-TSB4. The sequence continues at coordinate 73,346 of NZ_JBWKZH010000010.1, forward strand.
ATGCCCGGCCCGCCGGCCAATGCGGCGTTGTCGCCTGATACAGCGCGCCACCTCATTCGTTGTGGATGTACAACAAACGACCCAAGAAGCTGTAGGAGAACGTGCCGTCTAAAATCCCAGGTTGCCTTCCGGTCCATCCACGCACTTATTCCCTCGCTCATGACACAGTTTGCCAAAGAGACCCTGCCTATCAGTCTTGAAGAGGAAATGAGGCGCAGCTACCTCGACTACGCCATGAGCGTGATCGTGGGACGCGCGCTGCCAGACGCGCGGGACGGTCTCAAGCCGGTGCATCGCCGCGCGCTGTACGCGATGCACGAGCAGAACAACGACTGGAACCGCCCGTTCCGGAAGAGTGCCCGTATCGTGGGTGACGTCATGGGTAAGTACCACCCCCACGGCGACAGCGCGATCTACGACACCATCGTGCGCATGGCCCAGCCTTTCTCGCTGCGCCACATGCTGGTGGACGGCCAGGGCAACTTCGGCTCGGTCGACGGCGACAACGCCGCGGCCATGCGTTACACGGAAGTGCGCCTGACCAAGATCGCGCACGAGATGCTCAACGACATCGACAAGGAAACGGTCGATTTCATCCCCAACTACGACGGCTCGCTGCAAGAGCCCTCCGTGCTGCCCTCGCGGCTGCCCAACCTGCTGGTCAACGGTTCGGCCGGCATCGCGGTGGGCATGGCCACCAACATCCCGCCGCACAACCTCAACGAGGTGGTGGACGCCTGCCTGCACCTGCTGAAGGCCCCTGAGGCCACCATCGACGAACTGATGGAAATCGTCCCGGCGCCCGACTTCCCCACCGCCGGCATCATCTACGGCATCAACGGCGTCAAGGATGGCTACCGCACCGGCCGGGGCCGCGTGGTCATGCGCGCCAAATGCCATTTCGAGGACATCGACCGGGGTCAGCGCCAGGCCATCATCGTGGACGAGCTGCCCTACCAGGTCAACAAGAAGACGCTGCAGGAGCGCATCGCCGAGCTGGTCCACGAAAAGAAGATCGAAGGCATCAGCCACATCCAGGACGAGTCGGACAAATCGGGCATGCGCCTGGTGATCGAACTCAAGCGCGGCGAAGTGCCCGAGGTGGTGCTCAACAACCTGTACAAGCAGACGCAGCTGCAGGACACCTTCGGCATCAACATGGTGGCCCTGGTCGACGGCCAGCCGCGCCTGTGCAACCTGAAGGACCTGATCCAGGTCTTCCTGGAGCACCGCCGTGAAGTCGTCACCCGCCGCACGGTGTTCAACCTGCGCAAGGCGCGCGAGCGCGGCCACGTGCTCGAAGGTCTGGCCGTGGCACTGGCGAACATCGACGAGTTCATCCGGATCATCCGCGAATCGCCCACCCCGCCGGTGGCCAAGGCCGAGCTGATGACCCGCCAGTGGGACAGCCAGCTGGTGCGCGAGATGCTGACCCGCGCGCGCGCCGACGGCGGCGTGGTCAACGCCGACGACTACCGCCCTGAAGGTCTCGAACGCGAGTTCGGCATGAGCAGCGACGGGCTCTATCGCCTGTCGGAGACCCAGGCACAGGAAGTCCTGCAGATGCGCCTGCAACGCCTGACCGGCCTGGAGCAGGACAAGATCGTGGCGGAGTACAAGGAGGTCATGGCCGAGATCGACGACCTGCTCGACATCCTGGCCAAGCCCGCCCGCGTCTCCACCATCATCAGCGACGAACTCACCCTGCTCAAGCAGGAGTTCGGCCAGACCAAGCTGGGCGCGCGCCGAAGCGAAATCGAGCACAACGCGCAAGACCTCGCCACCGAAGACCTGATCACGCCCACCGACATGGTGGTCACGCTCAGCCACAGTGGCTACATCAAGAGCCAGCCGCTGTCGGAGTACCGCTCGCAGAAGCGCGGCGGCCGCGGCAAGCAGGCCACGGCGACCAAGGAAGACGACTGGATCGACCAGCTCTTCATCGCCAACACGCACGACTACATCCTGTGCTTCTCCAACCGCGGCCGCCTGTACTGGCTCAAGGTGTGGGAAGTGCCGGCGGGTTCGCGCGGCTCGCGCGGCCGCCCGATCGTCAACATGTTCCCGCTGCAGGAAGGCGAGAAGATCAACGTGGTGCTGCCGCTGACCGGCGAGATGCGCAGCTTCCCGTCCGACCGCTATGTGTTTATGGCGACCTCCATGGGCACCGTCAAGAAGACGGCGCTCGATGAGTTCAGCAACCCGCGCAAGGCCGGCATCATCGCCGTGGACCTCGACGAGGGCGATTTCCTGATCGGCGCGGCCCTGACCGACGGGCAGCACGACGTGATGCTGTTCAGCGACGGCGGCAAGGCCGTGCGCTTCGACGAGAACGACGTGCGCCCCATGGGTCGCAATGCCCGCGGCGTGCGCGGCATGCTGATCGAGGACACGCAGAGCGTGATCGCCATGCTGGTCGCCGAAGACGAAGAGCAGAGCGTGCTGACCGCCACCATCAACGGCTATGGCAAGCGCACGCCGATCGCCGAATACACCCGCCACGGGCGTGGCACCAAGGGCATGATCGCGATCCAGCAGAGCGAGCGCAACGGCAAGGTCGTGGCCGCCACGCTGGTGCACAACGACGACGAGATCATGCTCATCACCGACAAGGGCGTGCTGGTGCGCACCCGCGTCTCCGAGATCCGCGAAATGGGCCGCGCCACGCAAGGCGTGACACTCATCGCGCTGGACGAAGGCGCCGAGCTCTCGGGCCTGCAGCGCATCGTGGAGAACGATGCCAACGTGCCGGAACTGGGCGACGACGCGAACGCCGCGGACGCGGCCGACGACGCAGGCACCGAGCCGTGATGGCCCGGCCCTACAACTTCTCCGCCGGACCGGCGGCCATGCCCGCCGAGGTGCTGCAGCAGGCCGCGACGGAGATGCTCGACTGGCGCGGCAGCGGCATGAGCGTGATGGAGATGAGCCATCGCGGGCAGGAATTCGGCGTCATCCTCAAGGCCGCCGAAGCCGACCTGCGCGAGCTGCTCGCCGTGCCCGACCACTTCCGCATCCTCTTCATGCAAGGCGGTGGCCTGGCCGAAAACGCCATCGTGCCGCTGAACCTGTCGCGCGGTGAAACGGTGGATTTCGTGGTCACCGGCAGCTGGAGCCAGAAGTCGCTGAAGGAAGCGCGCCGCTACTGCGACGCGCGCGTGGCCGCCAGCAACGAGACCGACCAGCACACCACCCTGCCCGCGCCGGCTTCCTGGCAACTCGACCGCAGCGCGCGCTACGTGCACCTGTGCAGCAACGAGACCATCAACGGCGTGGAGGTGCACGAACTGCCCGATCTGCGGGCACTGGGTTCCGACGCACCGCTGGCGATCGACTTTTCGTCCCATGTGGCATCGCGCCCGGTGGACTGGTCGCGCGTTGGCCTGGCCTTCGGCGGCGCCCAGAAGAACCTGGGGCCGGCCGGCCTCACGCTCGTGGTGGTGCGCGAAGACCTGCTGGGCCACGCCCTGAAGGCCTGCCCCAGCGCGTTCGACTACAAGACCGTGGCCGACAACCACTCCATGTACAACACGCCGCCGACCTTCGCCATCTACATGGCCGGCCTCACCTTCCAGTGGCTCAAGCGCCAGACCGAAGGGGCGCTCAGCGGTGTCGCCGCCATGGAAGCGCGCAACATCGCCAAGGCCGAGCTGCTGTACGGCTACATCGACCAATCGTCCTTCTACACCAACAAGGTGGCCAAGGACTGCCGCTCCCGCATGAACGTGCCCTTCTTCCTGCGCGACGATTCGCGCAACGAGGCCTTCCTCGCGGGCGCCAAGGCGGCCGGCCTGCTGCAGCTCAAGGGCCACAAGTCCGTGGGCGGCATGCGCGCCAGCATCTACAACGCCATGCCGATCGAGGGCGTTCGCGCCCTGGTGGACTACATGCGCCAATTCGAACAAACACAAGCCTGAAACAAGCCTGAACCGATGACCCTTCCCTCACAGTCCGAAGCCCTGGGCACCCTGCGCGTGCAGATCGACGCGCTGGACCAGCAGCTGCTGTCGCTGCTCAACGAACGTGCTCGCGTGGCCGAACAGGTCGGCGACATCAAGCGCGCGGAGGGTTCGCCCTTTTTCCGGCCGGACCGCGTCGCGCAGGTCATCGAGAAGATCCAGGGCGCCAACCAGGGCCCGCTGCTCAACCAGCATGTGGCCTCGATCTGGCGCGAGATCATGTCCGCCTGCCTGGCGCTGGAGGCGCCCCAGCGCGTGGCCGTCCTGGGCCCGCAAGGCACCTTCTGCGAACAGGCGGCGATCGAGTTCTTCGGCGGCGCCGCCAACCTCATCTACTGCGCCAACTTCGACGAGGTGTTCCACGCCACGGCCGCCGGCACGGCCCAGTTCGGCGTTGTGGGCATGGAGAACTCCACCGAAGGCGTGGTGGCGCGCTCGCTGGATCTCTTCCTGCGCTCGCCCGTGCACGTGGTGGGTGAGGTCAGCCTGCTGATCCGCCACAACCTGCTGCGCCAGGTCAACCACCTGGACGGCATCGAAGTCGTGATGGCACACCCGCAGGCCCTGGCCCAATGCCAGAACTGGCTCACGCAGCACCTGCCCAACGCCGAGCGGCGCGCGGTCTCCAGCAACGCCGAAGGCGCGCGGCTCGCGGCCGAGAACCCGGCCTGGGCCGGCTTGGCCAGCGAACGCGCCGCGGCCCAGTTCGGGCTGCACATCGTGTCGCACGCGATCCAGGACGAGGCCTACAACCGCACCCGCTTTGCCGTGATCGCGCTGCCCCAGACGCTGGCCATGCCGCCGGCCTCCGGCCGCGACTGCACCAGCCTCGTGGTGTCCGTGCCCAACCGGCCCGGCGCCGTGCACGACCTGCTGGTGCCGCTGAAGAACAACGGCGTGTCCATGACGCGCTTCGAGTCGCGCCCGGCCAAATCGGGCCAGTGGGAGTACTACTTCTACATCGACATCGCGGGCCACCCGTCGCAACCGCACGTGGCCGCCGCGCTGGAGGAACTCAAAGGGCTCTGTGCTTTCTACAAGGTGCTGGGCGCATACCCGGTGAGCGAATGATGTTTGAACAACTGGGATTGATCGGCTGCGGGATGATGGGCGGCTCGTTCGCGCTCGCGCTCAAGCGCGCCGGGCTGGTCAAGCGCGTCGTCGGCTACAGCAAGTCGCCCTCGACCACCGAACGCGCGCGCCAGCTCGGCGTGATCGACGTCGAGGCACCCTCGGCGCTGCTCGCGGTCTCGGGTGCCGACCTCGTGCTGCTGGCCGTGCCGGTCTCGGCCACCGAAGCCACCTTCAAGGCCATCCGCCACCTGGTGCGCGGCAACGTGCTGATCATGGACGTGGGCTCGACCAAGCGCGAGGTGATCGATGCGGCGCGCCGGGTGCTGAAAGACCAGGTGGGCGTTTTCGTTCCCGCGCACCCGATCGCCGGCAAGGAAGTCGCCGGTGTCGAACACGCCGATGCGGACCTCTACCACGGCCGCCAGGTGATCCTGACCCCGATCGAACGCACGCAGACCGCCCAGCTCGACAAGGCCAGCCAGCTCTGGACCGCGCTGGGCTGCCACGTCAAGCAGATGTCGCCGGAAGCGCACGACGCGGCCTATGCCGCCGTCAGCCACCTCCCGCACATGGTGGCCTTCGCGCTGATGAACGCCATCCAGGGCCAGTCCGACGGGCCGGACTTCCTCTCGCTGGCGGGCCCGGGCTTCCGCGACTTCACCCGCATCGCGGCGAGCGACCCGGCCATGTGGCGCGACGTGCTCATGTCCAACCGCGAAGAGCTGCTGGCGCAGTCGCGCCACTTCCAGCGTGCCCTGCATGCCCTGGAGACCGCCATCAACGCCGGCAACCCGGACGCGCTGGAAGCCCTGATCGAACAAGCCAGCAGCGCCCGCGCGCACTGGCGCATGACCGCCGTCAAACCCCGCAGCTGAGCGGCGCCCCGGGCGACGCTTCCTTTTCTTCGCGCATGTTTGCCATTCACCACCTCGACATCCCGCCGCTGGCCAGTGCCGGCGGCACCGTGCGCCTGCCCGGCTCCAAGAGCATCTCGAACCGCGTGCTGCTGCTCGCCGCGCTCAGCCTGGGCCACACCGACATCGCCGACCTGCTCGATTCCGACGACACGCGCGTGATGCTCAAGGCCCTGGCCGATCTGGGCTGCCGCATCGAGCCCCAGCCCGACGGCGCCCTGCGCGTGCACGGCCTGGGCGGCGCCCTGCCGGTGCCGCAAGCGAAACTGTTCCTGGGCAACGCCGGCACCGCCATGCGGCCGCTCACCGCCTCGCTCGCCCTGCTCGCCGCCCGCCATGGCGGCGAGTTCGAGCTCAGCGGCATCGCGCGCATGCACGAGCGCCCCATCGGCGACCTGGTCGACGCCCTGCGCCAGCTCGGCTGTCCGGTGGCCTGCCTGGCCAACGAAGGCTACCCTCCGCTGCGACTCGGCAATGGCCAGACCCATGCCCTGCAGCTGGACCAGCCCATCCGCGTTCGCGGCGACGTGTCCAGCCAGTTCCTCACCGCCCTGCTGCTCGCCCTGCCCCTGGTGGCGCAGGAGCGCGACATCGTCATCGACGTGGTGGGCGAACTCATCTCGCGGCCCTACATCGAGATCACCCTCAACCTGCTGGAGCGCTTCGGTGTGGCCGTGCGGCGCGACGGCTGGCAGCGCTTCACCATCCCGGCCGGCAGCCGCTACCAGTCGCCCGGCCGCATCGCGGTCGAGGGCGATGCCTCGTCCGCCAGCTACTTCATCGCCCTGGGCGCCCTCGCGCCTGCCACGCCGGGCGCCGACGGCATCACCATCGAAGGCGTCGGCCTGTCGTCCATCCAGGGCGACATTCGCTTCGTCGAAGCGGCCCGCCTCATGGGCGCGGACATCTCGGGCGAAACCAACCGCCTGCACATCCGCCGCGGGGCCTGGCCGCTCAAGGCCGTCGACCTGGACTGCAACCACATCCCCGACGCCGCGATGACCCTGGCCGCCATGGCCCTGTACGCCGATGGCACCACCACGCTGCGCAACATCGCCAGCTGGCGAGTCAAGGAAACCGACCGCATCGCCGCGATGGCGAACGAATGCCGCAAGCTCGGCGCCACGGTGGAGGAAGGCGAGGATTTCATCCGCATCACGCCGCCCGCCCGGGCGCAGGACTGGCGGGCCGCATCGATCCACACCTACGACGACCACCGCGTCGCCATGTGCTTCTCCCTCGCCGCGTTCAACCCGGCGAACCTGCCGGTGCGCATCGAAGACCCGAAATGCGTCGCCAAGACCTTCCCGGACTACTTCGAGACCCTGTTCCAGGTTTGCACCACGCCCCGCGAGCGCATCCCCGTGATCTGCGTCGACGGGCCCACCGCCTCCGGCAAGGGCACCCTGTCGGCCGAGGTGGCCGAGCAGCTGGGCTACCACCTGCTGGATTCGGGCGTGCTGTACCGGCTGGTCGGGCTGGCGGCTGAAAAAGCCGGCCTCTCTACCGCCGAACCCGACCTGAAAGACCCCGCGCACGCCCGCCGCCTGGGCGAACTCGCCGCCGGCCTGCAGGTGCGCTTCGAGGGCCTGCGGACCCTGTTCGAGGGGCAGGACGTCACCGACGCCCTGCGCACCGAAGCCGCCGGCATGGCGGCCTCGCGGGTGTCGTCCGTGCCCGCCGTGCGGGAGGCCTTGCTCGGCCTGCAGCACGCCTTCCGCCAGCTGCCGGGCCTGGTGGCCGACGGCCGCGACATGGGCACGGTGATCTTCCCCGACGCCCCGCTCAAGGTGTTCCTCACCGCCAGCGCCGAGCAGCGCGCCGTGCGGCGCCATAAGCAGTTGATTTCAAAGGGAATTGCTGCTAACATTGACAGTCTTTTGGCAGATTTGAAGGCACGTGACCTGAGGGATACCTCCCGCACCCACGCCCCCCTCAAGCCTGCCGAAGATGCCTTGCAACTGGACAACTCCGGCATGGACATCGAGCAATCGGTGCAGCAGGTCCTGGACTGGTGGCAAGGCAGAACGGCGTTCTCGGGCAACTGAGCGCGCCACCTTGATGGCCCCAACGGCACCGCCGGGCGTTCCCTGCCCGCAGGCCCGAGGGTTCTTTTCACTTAACCCCGCGGTGTCACGCACCGCAACGTCAACACCGCCCACACGTCGCATCCGTTCCAGCCGCATTCCCGTGGTTGTTGCACCGACGCTGAGTGGTTGAGGAAATTCAATGTCTGAATCTTTTGCCGCCCTATTCGAAGAGTCCCTGAAACGCGCTGAAATGCGCTCGGGCGAAGTCATCACCGCCGAGGTCGTGCGCATCGAGCACAACCACGTGGTGGTCAACGCCGGCCTGAAGTCGGAAGCCTACGTGCCCCTGGCCGAGTTCAAGAACGACCAGGGCGAACTCGAAGTGCAGGTCGGTGACTTCGTCTCCGTCGCCATCGACTCCGTGGAAAACGGCTTCGGCGATACCCTGCTCTCGCGCGACAAGGCCAAGCGCCTCGCTTCCTGGATGTCGCTGGAAAAAGCGCTCGAATCCGGCGAATTCGTCACCGGCACGACCTCCAGCAAGGTCAAGGGCGGCCTCAAGGTCATGGTCAACGGCATCAGCGCCTTCCTGCCGGGCTCGCTGGTCGACAGCCGTCCGACCAAGGACCTGACCCCGTACGAGAACAAGACCCTGGAATTCAAGGTCATCAAGCTCGATCGCAAGCGCAACAACGTGGTGCTGAGCCGCCGCGCCGTGGTGGAAGCCTCCATGGGCGAAGAGCGCGCCAAGCTGATGGACACCCTGAAGGAAGGCGCCATCGTTCACGGCGTGGTCAAGAACATCACCGAATACGGTGCGTTCGTGGACCTCGGCGGCATCGACGGCCTGCTGCACATCACCGACATGGCATGGCGCCGCGTGCGTCACCCGAGCGAAGTGGTCACGGCCGGTCAGGAAATCACCGCCAAGATCCTCAAGTTCGACACCGAGAAGCACCGCGTCTCGCTGGGCCTCAAGCAGATGGGCGACGACCCGTGGATGGGCGTTTCGCGCCGCTACCCGCAAGGCACCCGCATGTTCGGCAAGATCACCAACATCGCCGACTACGGCGCGTTCGTGGAACTTGAACCCGGCATCGAAGGCCTGGTGCACGTCTCCGAAATGGACTGGACCAACAAGAACGTGGCCCCGTCCAAGCTGGTGTCGCTGGGCGACGAAGTCGAAGTCATGGTGCTCGACATCGACGAAGACAAGCGCCGCATCTCGCTGGGCATGAAGCAGTGCCGTGCCAACCCCTGGCACGAATTCGCCGAGCAGACCAAGCGCGGTGACCGCGTCAAGGGCCCGATCAAGTCGATCACCGACTTCGGCGTGTTCGTCGGCCTGGCCGCCGGCATCGACGGCCTGGTGCACCTGTCCGACCTGTCCTGGAACGAGCCCGGCGAAGCCGCCGTGCGCAACTACAAGAAGGGCCAGGAAGTCGACGCGATCGTGCTGGCCATCGATGTGGAGCGCGAGCGCATCTCCCTGGGCATCAAGCAGCTCGACGGCGACCCGTTCACCACCTTCGTGTCGGTGAACGACAAGGGTTCCATCGTGACCGGCAAGGTCAAGACCGTGGATGCCAAGGGCGCCGAGATCGATCTGGGCGAAGACGTGCTGGGTTACCTGCGCGCCAGCGAAATCAGCCGTGACCGCGTGGAAGATGCGCGCAACGTGCTGAAGGAAGGCGACGAAGTCAACGCCGTGGTGGTGAACGTGGATCGCAAGACCCGCAACATCCAGCTGTCGATCAAGGCCAAGGACGCCGCCGACCAGCAGGAAGCCATGGCCAACCTGAGCCAGCAGTCTTCCCGCGAAAACGCCGGCACGACCAGCCTGGGCGCCCTGCTGCGCGCCAAGCTGGACAACAACCAGAACTGAAGCGAAACCGGTTCAGCGCCGGGTGAGGCACCCGCCCGCGAGGGCGGCCTCTTGCCCGGCGCTGTCACCCCAACGCCCCCACTCCATTCGACATGACCCGAAGCGACCTCGTTGAAGCTCTGGCCAGCCGTTTCGGCCAGCTCACCCACCGCGATGCCGAGTTCGCCGTCAAGGCGATCCTGGACGCCATGGGCGAAGCCTTGGTGAAGGGCCATCGCATCGAGATCCGGGGTTTTGGCAGCTTCTCCGTCAACCGGCGCTCGCCTCGCATCGGACGCAACCCGCGTTCCGGTGAGAGCGTGATGATTCCGGAGAAACGCGTGCCGCACTTCAAGCCGGGCAAGGCCCTGCGCGAAGAGGTGGACAAGAAGACCGCCGAGATTCTGGGCCGCGAAACCCAGAAGCGGGCCTGATACAAGGGCCGCTCGCTACAATCGTCCCACCACAAAGGGGACGACGTGAAATACCTGATGTGGCTGCTTAACGCAGCCATTTTTTTTGTGCTGTTCGCCTTCGCGCTCAACAACCAGGACAGCGTGACGCTGCACCTGTTCTTCGGCGCCAGCTGGCAGGCGCCCCTGGTGCTGGTGATCCTGGTGGCGCTGGTGATCGGGGTCTTCCTGGGGGTGGCCGTGATGCTGCCGCTGTGGCTGCGCGCGCGGCGCAACCGCCGCCACCCCGCCTCTGCTTCGGCGCTGAACAGCACCGCCTTTGAAGGCGACACCACCCTGCTCCCTCCCGACCCGATCGACCGCCGGCATGGACTTTGATTTCACCTGGCTGCTCTGGGGCCTGCCGCTGGCGTTCGCGCTGGGCTGGGTGGCGTCGCGCTTCGACCTGCGCCAATGGCGCATGGAAGGCCGTCAAGCCCCCAAAGCCTACTTCCGCGGCCTCAACCACCTGCTCAACGAACAGCAGGACCAGGCCATCGACGCCTTCATCGAAGCCGTGCAGGGCGACCCCGACACCGCCGAGCTGCACTTCGCCCTGGGCAACCTGTTCCGGCGCCGGGGTGACTACGACCGCGCCGTGCGCGTGCACGAGCACCTGCTCTCGCGCGCCGACATCAGCCGCAAGGACCGCGACCGCGCCCAGCACGCCCTGGCGCTGGACTTCCTCAAAGCTGGCCTGCTGGACCGCGCCGAAACCGCCCTGCACAAGCTGCAGGGCTCGGACTTCGAGGGCGAAGCCCTGCTCGCGCTGCTGGGCATCTACGAACGCTCGCGCGACTGGCCCCAGGCCAAGCGCATCGCCCAACGCCTGGAAGATGCGGAACAAGGCAGCTTCGCCACCCGCCTCGCGCACTACCTGTGCGAAGAAGCCGAGCTCGCCCAGCGCGGCGGCGACAGCGCCACCGCCCTGCAACGGCTCAACGAAGCCGTGCAGCGCGCGCCCCAGCTGGCGCGCGGCTGGATGGCCTTGTCGGCCCTGAAGACGCAGGCTGGCGATGCCTCGGGCGCCTTCGACGCCCTGCTGCGCATGAACCAGCACGCCCCGCAAAGCCTGCCCCTGGCGGCCCGCGCCCTGGCCGACCTGGCCCGCCAGACCGGCCGCGAAGCCGATGCCCTGAAGCTGCTGCAGGCCAGCCACGACCGCGCCCCGGCGATCGACGTCACCGAAGCGCTCGCCAGCCTGAGCAGCGGCACCGAGGCCGTGCGCAGCCGTTACCTCAGCCACCTGGAGCGCGAACCTTCGCTGGTCATCACGACCGAGTGGATGGCCGGCGAGACGCTCTCCAACCCCACCGCCCAGGCCAGCGTGCAGAAGGCCCTGGAGCACGCCAGCGCGCCGCTGCGGCGCTACCGCTGCGCGGCCTGCGGCTTCGAAGCGCGCCAGCACTTCTGGCAGTGCCCGGGCTGCCAGGCCTGGGACAGCTACCCGGCAAGGCGGGTGGAAGAGCTCTGAAGCTCAGGCCTTGCCGTAACCACCTCCGCCCGGGGTGTGGATCTCGAAGATGTCACCGGCCTTCATCTCGGCCTGACCGATGTGTGCCAGGTCTTCGACACGTCCATCCGAGCGCACCACGCGGTTGATGCCGAGTTGCCCGGGCTCACCACCGGCCATACCGAAGGCGGGATGCACGCGGCCGTTGGACAGGATGCTCGCCGTCATCGGTTCCAGGAAACGCACGCGGCGCACGCCGCCGTCGCCGCCGTGCCAGCGCCCGGCCCCGCCTGAGCCGGCCCGGATCTCGTAGCTCTCCAGCCGCACCGGGAAACGGAATTCCAGCACCTCGGGGTCGGTCAGGCGCGAGTTGGTCATGTGGGTCTGCACCACGCTCGTGCCGTCGAAGCCCTCACCCGCGCCGCTACCGCCCGAGATGGTCTCGTAGTACTGGTGCGCGGTGTTGCCGAAGGTGAAGTTGTTCATCGTGCACTGGCTCGCCGCCATCACGCCCAGCGCGCCGTACAGCGCGTTGGTGATGCAACTGGAGGTCTCCACGTTGCCCGCCACCACCGAGGCCGGCGGGTTGGGGTTGAGCATGGAGCCGGGCGGGATGATCACCTTGAGCGGTTTGAGGCAACCCGCGTTGAGCGGGATGTCGTCATCGACCAGGGTGCGGAACACGTACAGCACCGCCGCCATGCACACCGCCGTGGGTGCGTTGAAGTTGTTGAGCTGCTGCGGCGAGGTGCCGGTGAAGTCGATCTCGGCGCTGCGCTCGGCCGCGTTCACCCGCACGTTCACCCGGATCTGTGCGCCGTTGTCCAGCGGCAGCGTGTACTGCCCGTCCTTCAGGCGCGTGATCACGCGCCGCACCGACTCCTCGGCGTTGTCCTGCACGTGGCGCATGTAGGCCTGTACCACGTCCAGGCCGAACTGCTCAACCATCTTGCGCAGCTCCTGCACACCCTTTTCGTTGGCGGCGATCTGCGCCTTGAGGTCGGCCATGTTCTGCTGCGGGTTGCGCGAGGGGAACTCGCCGCTCTGCAGCAGCGCGATCATCTCGGCCTCGCGCAGCACGCCCCGGTCCACCAGCTTCACGTTGTTGATCTGCACGCCCTCTTCCTCGATGCGCGTGGAGAACGGCGGCATGGAGCCCGGCGTGGCACCGCCGATGTCGGCATGGTGCCCCCGGGAACCCACGTAGAACGTGGGCTCGCTGCCCAGGTAGACCGGCGTGATCACCGTCACATCGGGCAGGTGCGTGCCACCGTGGTAGGGATCATTGAGCACGTACACATCGCCCGGCTGCATCCGCCCGGCGTTCTCCTGGATCACCGTCTTGATGCTCTCGCCCATCGAGCCCAGGTGCACCGGCATGTGCGGCGCGTTGGCGATGAGGTTGCCCTGCGCGTCGAACAGCGCACAGGAAAAATCCAGGCGCTCCTTGATGTTCACCGAGTACGCCGTGTTCTGCAGCTGCAGGCCCATCTGCTCGGCGATGTTCATGAACAGGTTGTTGAACACCTCCAGCAGCACCGGGTCCACCGTGGTGCCCACGGCGTGGCTCATCGCGCGCGGCACGCGGCGGTCCAGCACCAGGTGGTCCAGGGCCGTGAGCACCGCTTCCCAGCCCGGCTCCACCACCGTGGTCGCGTTCTTCTCCGCGATGATCGCCGGCCCGGGGATCACGTCGCCCGGGCGCAGGTCCTCGCGCACCACCAGCGCGCTGTCCAGCCACTGGCCACCCGAGTACATGCGCACCGTCTCGCGCCGGGGCAACTCGCGCGGTTCGTGCGTCGCCAGGCGCGGCTCCTGGGGCGCGTCGCCGGCCAGCACCGCCTCCACCGACACCGCCTCCACCACCAGCCGCTTGCCCTGCATGAGGAAGGCAAAGCGCTGCCGGTACGCGGCCTCGAAACGCGCCTCGATCTCGGCCACCTCGCCAAACGGCACCACCAGCGCCGAGTCGCTGCCTTCGTAACGCACATGCACCCGCCGGTGCACGATCGCCTCGCCGGCGTTCACCTGCTGGCGCCCCAGCTCGGCCCGAGCCGCGTCGGCCAGGGCATCGAGCGCCTCGGCAATGCCGGGCAGGGAAGTGGCCACCAACGGCCGTTCGATCGCCTGCTCTCGGATCACGTTCTGGTCGGCCAGGCCCATGCCGTAGGCACTGAGCACGCCGGCCAGCGGGTGCACGAACACGCGCGTCATGCCCAAGGCATCCGCCACCAGACAGGCGTGCTGCCCGCCCGCGCCGCCGAAGCACTGCAGGGTGTAGCGCGTCACGTCGTAGCCGCGCGCCACCGAAATCTTCTTGATCGCGTTGGCCATCTGCTGCACCGCAATGTGGATGAAGCCCTCGGCCACCTCCTCCGGCTGCCGCCCGGTCTGCGCCGCCAGCTCGGCGAACTTCGCCCGCACCGCGTCCTGGCTCAGCGCTTCGTCGGCCCTGGGGCCGAACACCTTGGGAAAGTGGGCCGGCTGGATCTTGCCTGTCATCACGTTGGCGTCCGTCACCGCCAGCGGGCCGCCGCGCCGGTAGCTCGCCGGGCCGGGGTTGGCGCCCGCGCTCTGCGGGCCGACCCGAAAACGCGAACCGTCGAACGACAGGATGGAGCCGCCCCCCGCCGCCACGGTGTGAATGCTCATCATCGGCGCGCGCATGCGCACCCCCGCCACCTGGGTCTCGAACTCGCGTTCGAACTCGCCCGCGTAGTGCGACACGTCGGTGGACGTGCCGCCCATGTCGAAGCCGATCACCTTGCCATGGCCCGCCAGACCCGCCGTGCGCGCCATGCCCACGATGCCGCCGGCCGGGCCGGACAGGATCGCGTCCTTGCCCTGGAAGGCATGGGCGTCGGCGAGGCCGCCTGAGGACTGCATGAAGAACAGCTTCACGCCCGGCATCTCGCCGGCCACCTGCTCCACGTAGCGGCGCAGGATGGGCGAGAGATAAGCGTCGACCACCGTGGTGTCGCCCCGGCTCACGAACTTCATCATCGGGCTGGTGCCATGCGAGCTGCTCACCTGCGTGAAGCCCACCTCGCGCGCGATGCGGCTCGCGTCGGCCTCGTGCGCGGTGAAGCGGTAGCCGTGCAGGAACACGACCGCCACGCTGCGCAGGCCGCGCGCGAAGGCTGCCTGCAGGTCGGCGCGCAGCGCCGCTTCGTCCAGCGGCTGCAGCACCTCGCCGTGCGCGGCCACGCGCTCCTGCGCCTCGATCACCTCGGCGTAGAGCAGCTCGGGCAGCACGATGCGGCGGTCGAACAGGCGCGGACGGTTCTGGTAGGCGATGCGCAGCGCATCCCGGAAACCGCGCGTGGTCACCAGCAGCGTGGGCTCGCCCTTTCGCTCGAGCAGCGCGTTCGTGGCCACCGTGGTGCCCATCTTCACGCACTCGACCTGTTCGGGCGTCACCGGCTCACCGGCCTTCAGCCCCAGCAGGTGGCGAATGCCGGCCACCGCCGCATCGCGGTACTGCTCCGGGTTTTCCGAGAGGAGCTTGTGGGTGACCAGGGTGCCGTCCGGCCGCTTGGCCACGATGTCGGTGAAAGTGCCGCCCCGGTCGATCCAGAACTGCCAGCGAGGTGTGTGGTTGGAATTCACCATGGTGTTCAAAGAGATGCGGCGCTGCGCGCGGCTTGGTCGTAAATGCCGGAGAGCACGCGCAGCAGGCGCGCGAGCTGGCCGATGTCGTGGTTGAGCGCGTCGTCCGCCTTGAGCGCATCGATCAGGCAGCTCTCGCGGATCTCGCGGTAGCGCGTGACGTAGCCCTTGCCTGCCTCGGTGGGCGCGTAGGTCACGTCCTTGCCGTTCTTGCTCGACTCCACCATGCCCAGGCTCTGCAGCTTCTTGAGCGAGTAGTTGACGAGGTGCGTGTCCTCCACATTCATGATGAAGGCGATGTCGGCCAGGCGCTTGTCGCGCGCGCGGTGCGAAACGTGGTGCAGCACCAGCACGTCCAGCGCGGTGAGGTCCTTCAGGCCGGCGGCACTCATGCAGTGCACCACCCAGCGGTGGAAGGCGTTGCCGGCCACGATCAGGCCGAACTCGAACTCACTCATCTCCGCGCTGCGCGGCGACACCAGGTGCGCGGAAGACACGATGGGCGAGCTCGGCGAGGCTGGCTTGGCACTTGCTTTGGAACGGGCCATGGCAAAAAGTCTGCGTCGTTTCGGTGCGGCGAAGTTTAGGCTTTATGTTGACGATTTGCCAACGATTTATTGACATTCAGGGAAATTACCGATCACACTTCGCCCACTCGCCGATAGAGTCTTCCGAGCCGCAACCGCAGCTCGATCCGTGTCCCATACCCACCTGGAGCCCTCAAGATGAAACGTCGCCTGTTCAGCCTTTCCGTGGCCGCTGCCACCATGGCCATGAGCCTCCCCGCCCTGGCCCAGACCAAATGGGACCTGCCGGCGGCCTACCCCGCCACCAACTTCCACACCGTCAACCTCACGGCCTTCGCCAACGACGTGGACAAGGCCACCGGCGGCAAACTCAAGATCACGGTGCACGCGGGCGCCTCGCTCTTCAAGGCGCCCGAGATCAAGCGCGCGGTGCAGGGCGGCCAGGCGCAGATCGGCGAGATCCTGCTGGCTGCCTATCAGAACGAGTGGCAAATGTTCGGGGCCGATGGCCTGCCCTTCCTGGCCACGAGTTATGCCGACTCCATGAAGCTCTACAAGGCGCAGAAACCCATTCTGGAAAAGAAGCTGGCCGAGCAGGGCATGACCCTGCTCTATACCGTGGCGTGGCCGCCCCAAGGTATCTACAGCAAGAAACCGGTGGCCAGCGCCGCCGACCTCAAGGGCAGCAAGTGGCGCGCCTACAGCCCGGCCACCTCACGCATCGCCGAACTGGTGGGCGCGCAGCCCGTCACTGTGCAGGCAGCAGAGCTCTCGCAGGCATTGGCCACCGGCGTGGTCGAATCCAACATGACTTCGGGCGCCACCGGCGTGGACAGCAAGCTCTACGAACATCTGAAGTACTACTACGACGTGCAGGCCTGGCTGCCGAAGAACGCGATCATCATGAACAAGCGCGCTTTCGACGCCCTGGACAAGCCGACGCAGGATGCCGTGCTCAAGGCCGGTGCCGAAGCCGAAGCGCGTGGCTGGGCCGCCTCGCAAAAGGTCAACACCGACACCCTGGCCATCCTGAAGGCCAACGGCATGGCAGTGGAAGCGCCTTCTGCCGCACTCAAGGCCGACATGCAGAAGGTCGGTGAAACCATGGTCAAGGAGTGGCTGGAGAAGGCCGGGCCCGAAGGCCAGGCCATGCTGGACGCTTACCGCAAGTAAATCCCTCGCAACACTGCCCGGCCCCCCGGGCAGTGTTTTTTTCACCTGTCCCATTTCCTTCCGATGCGAAAACTACTGGATGCCCTCTACACCGGATCGGCATGGCTGGCCGCGCTGTTCATGATCGGCGTGCTCGTCATGGTGCTCATGTCCATGCTGGGGCGCATGTTCCAGTTCTACATTCCGGGCACCGATGCCTACGCCGGCTACGCCATGGCCGGCGCCGGCTTCCTGGCACTGGCCCACACGCTCAAGAGCGGCGAACACATCCGCGTCACGCTGATCATCGGCAAGCTCACGGGTGGCATGCGGCGCGGCCTGGAGCTGTGGTCCCTCTCCGTGGCGGTGCTGCTCTCCGGTCTGCTGGCGGTCTACGCCTGGCGGCTGGCCTGGCAGTCGCACGCCTTCCACGACATCTCCACCGCCAGCGACGCCACGCCCCTCTGGATTCCGCAGATCCTCATGGGACTGGGCACCACGGTGCTGCTGATCGCCTTCCTTGACGAATGGGTGCTCGAGCTTCGCCGCCAGCGCTCGCACGACAGCGTGGAGACACACCATGAATGAAGTCGTCGTCACGACCTTGCTGATCGTCTCGCTGTTCGCTTTGCTGGGCAGCGGTGTCTGGATCGGACTCACCCTTGCGGGCGTGGCCTGGATCGGCATGGAGCTGTTCTCCTCGCGCCCGGCAGGTGACGCCATGTCCATCACCATCTGGGGCTCAGCCAGCAGCTGGACGCTGACCGCCTTGCCTCTGTTCGTGTGGATGGGCGAAATCCTCTTTCGCACCAAGCTCTCCGAAAGCATGTTTCGCGGCCTGGCACCCTGGGTCAACGCCCTGCCCGGCCGGCTGCTGCACACCAACATCCTGGGGAGCACGATCTTCGCGGCGGTGTCCGGCTCATCGGCTGCCACCTGCGCCACCATCGGCAAGATGAGCATCCCCGAGCTTACGAAACGCGGCTATCCGCCCGAGAAGATTGTCGGTTCGCTGGGAGGAGCCAGCACGCTGGGCCTGCTGATCCCGCCGTCGATCATCATGATCGTCTACGGCGTAGCGGCCGAGGTTTCGATCGCCAAGCTGTTCGTGGCCGGTGTGCTGCCCGGCCTGATGCTCGCGGCGCTGTTCAGCGGCCATCTGATGATCTGGGCCCTGATCCACCCGGACCAGGTCCCTCGCAGCGATGACCGCATGAGCTTCAGGCAGAAGCTCGGTGAATCCCGCCACCTGATCCCCGTGATCCTGCTCATCGGCGGCGTGATCGGCACCATCTACACCGGCATCGCCACCGCAACGGAGGCCGCCGCTGTGGGCGTGGTGGGTTCGCTCATCCTCTCCGCTGCACAAGGTTCGCTGAACTGGGGCACGTTCCGCGATTCGCTGCTGGGTGCCACGCGCCTGTATTGCATGATCGCGCTGATCCTCGCGGGCGCTGCTTTCCTCACCCTGTCCATGGGCTACATCGGCCTGCCGCGCCACCTGGCCGAATTCGTCACCGGACTGAACCTGTCGCCGGGGGTGCTGCTGCTGGCGCTGGCGGTGTTCTACATCGTGCTGGGATGCTTCCTCGACGGCATCTCGATGATCGTGCTGACCATGGGCGTCATCCTGCCCACGGTCACCGCCGCCGGCATCGACCTGATCTGGTTCGGCATCTTCGTGGTGATCGTGGTTGAGATGGCGCAGATCACCCCGCCCGTGGGTTTCAACCTCTTCGTGCTCCAGGGCATGACCAAACGCGAGATCACCTGGATTGCCAAGGTCTGCCTGCCCTATTTCTTCATCATGGTCCTGGCGGTGCTCCTGCTCTGGTGGTTCCCGCAGATCGTGAGCTGGCTGCCCTCCCGCATGTAACAAAAGGCCATCCTCTAAGATACGCAGGCCCTGCACCCGCCCCGGGTGCAGGGTTTGTTTTTTTGAAGGTATTCCCCCGTGTTCAAGAATGTGACGATCTACCGCATCGCGCCCGGCTGGGAAGCGACGCTGGAAGACATGGAAGCCGCGCTGGACGCGGCCCGTTTCGTGCCCTGCGGCGCCTCGCAGGACAAGTCCGTCGGCTGGATCGAGCCGCGCGGCGAGGCCCACGGCCCGCTGGTGGAATCCGTGGCCGGCCAGCGCATCCTGAAACTGCAGATCGAGACCAAGGGCGTGCCCGGCTCGGTCGTGAAGAAAAAGGCCCAGGAAGAAGCCGACCACATCGAGGCCACCACCGGCCGCAAACCCGGCAAGAAGGAAACCAAGGCCCTGCGCGAAGACGCGCTGCTGGCCCTGCTGCCCCAGGCCTTCGCGCGCCAGATGACCGTGTGGGTCTGGATCGACCTGCAGAACGGCTGGCTCGTCACCGACGCCAGCAGCCAGGGCAAACTCGACGAAGTCGTCACCGCCCTAGTGCGCGCCTTCGACGGCCTGGCCGTCACCCTGCTGCAGACCGCCGTGACGCCGCAGACCGCCATGACGCAATGGCTCTCGGCCACCACGCCCGACGAATGGCCCGGCGGCTTCGCGGTGGAGCGCGAGTGCGAGCTCAAGTCCGGCGACGAAGAAAAATCGGCCGTGAAATTCACGCGCCACAACCTCGCCACCGACGAGGTGCGCAAGCACATCACCGAAGGCAAGCTGCCCACCCGCCTGGCCATGAGCTGGGAAGGCCGCATCGGCTTCACGCTCACCGAATCGCTGCAGGTCAAGAAAATCAACTTCCTCGAAGGCGTGTTCGACGGCCGGCCTGAAGAAGGCGAGAACGGCTTCGACACCGACGTGGCCCTGTCCACCGGCGAGCTGCAGAAACTCATCCCCGAACTCATCGAAGCCCTGGGCGGCGAGATGGCCTTCGGCGCCGCTGCCGACAGCGCGCCTTCGGCGCCGGCACCTGCCGCGCGCGAAGCCGTCACCGCCGACGCGGACGACGACGGCCCGCCGTTCTGATCCTCTCCCGCTGAAGCGCGATCCCCATGCACAGCGTCATCGCCATCTCCCTCGGTGCCGTGCTCGGCGCGCTGGCCCGATGGCGCCTGAGCCTGTGGCTCAACCAGGGCGCCGCCGTGCTGCCCTGGGGCACGCTGGCGGCCAACTGGATCGGCGCCTACATCGTGGGCGTGGCCGTGGTGTTCTTCCAGAGCCAGACGCAGATCGACCCGGTCTGGCGGCTCGCGGTCATCACCGGTTTTCTCGGCGCGCTGACCACCTTCTCCACCTTCTCGGCCGAAGTCATCGCCATGCTGCAACAAGGCCGCTTCGCGCTTGCCGTCGGCACGGCCGGCCTTCACCTGCTGGGCTCGCTGCTGCTCACCTGGGTGGGCATGCGCAGCGCCGCGATCTGGTTCACGCCGGCCTGAACTCGCTGCGGTAGAGCCCCGGCGTCATCGCCGTGTGCTGCTTGAACTGCCGGGTGAAATGGGCCTGGTCGGCGAAGCCGCACACATAACCCACCTGGGCCGTGGGCATGCTGTCCGCCGCCAGCAACCGGGCCGCCCCGGCGAGCCGGGCCTGGGACAGCAACTGCGTGAAGCTCACCCCCTGGCCCGCCAGGCGGCGCTGCAGCGTGCGCGGCGACGAGGCCGCCTCCCGCGCCAGCGCGTCCACCGTCCAGCCCCGCCCCGGGTCGGCGGCGAGGCGGGCCTGGAGGTGGGCGACCCAGCCCTCCGGCGTCGCGGCGCCCCGTTCGATCTGCGGGCGTTCGGGCCGGGCCTGCCAGCGCAGTTCCCAACTCGACACATCGCTCGGCCAGACGGGCGAGTGCCACGCGCCCTGGCTGCGGCTCCACACCGCCTGGCCAACCGGCCGGGCCTGCACGCCCGGCGTGCGCAGGTACTCACACAGCGCCACCAGAAAGCCGAACACCAGCAGGTCCTCGGCCGGCGTGGGCGGGTGGCGCGGGTCCAGCGACACGTGCCGCAGGCACAGCAGGCCGGGCCCGGGCTGGCTCACGCGCACGCGGTGGCGCGAATGCACGAAGCGCTCCAGGCGCTGCCAGCGCTGCAGCAGGTCGGGCGGGTCGCGCGCGAGCGAGAGCGCGAGCAACAGCGGCTCGTCGTCCATGCCGTGCACGGCTTCGCCCAGCCGCACGATCACATCCGGCCCATGGGCCTGCCACAGCCGCTCCAGCCAGGCGCGCTTGTCCGCCAGCGGCACGTGCGCGCGGCGAACCGCGGGCGGGCCGTCGGCCGCCAGGCCCTGCCGCTGCAGGCCGGCGCGCACCAGGCGCAGCATGGCTTCGGAAGCAAAGTCGTTCATGTCCTTGTCTGGGCCAGCAGGCCGGTGTCGATCGGGAACCGCTGGATGCGCACGCCGGTGGCCTCGCGCACCGCGTTGGCGATCGCCGCCGCCGTGGCCACGATGGCGGTCTCGCCCGCCCCGCCGGGCGCGCCGTCCGCGTCCACCAGCACCACCTCCAGCGGTGGAATCTGGTCCAGCGATGGTATCGGCGCTTCGGCAAAACTGCCCGGGCCGATGCGCGAATCGACCGCCGTCAGCCGGTCGCTCAGCGCCATGCCCAGGCCCCACACCAGGTTGCCCTCGCACTGCGCGCGCACCTGGTCGGGGTTGATCACGGTGCCGCAGTCGTGCGCGCAGACCAGCCGCGTCACCCGCAGCTGGCCGCGCGCGTCCAGCTCCACCTCGGCCACCACGGCCACGTAACTCACCTGCTTGTAGACGCCGCAGGCCACGCCGCGCCCGCGCCGCAGCCCCGGCGCAGCGGGTGGCAACGCGCCGGCCCGTGCGTCCACCGCGCGCAGCACCCCCGCCAGCCGCGGGTCTTCGGCGTGCTGCAGGCGAAACGCCACCGGGTCCACGCCCGCCTGCCGCGCGCATTCGTCAATGGCCGACTCCATCGCCAGCCCGTTGGGCCCCGCGCCCAGACCGCGCCAGGGTCCGGTGAACACCGGCAGGCGGTTCAGCGCGAACTCGGCGCGCTTGCGCGCGCAGCGGTAAGGCAGCTGCGCCCCGCGCGCCACGCCCGCGTCGGTCACGAAGTCGGTCAGGCGCTGCATCCAGGCCGGCAGGCCCGCGTTGGTGAACAGGATGTGGCTGCTGCCGAACGCATGCCACCACTGGTCGAGCCGGCCGTCGCGCAGGCGCACGCGGATGCGGTGGCTCGACGGCGGCCGGTGAAAGCCCTGGCGGAACTCCTGCGCGCGCGTCCACTGCAGCTTCACCGGCTGCCGCACCGCCTGCGCCAGCACCGCGGCCTCCAGCTCCACCGTGCAGATCGTCTTGCCGCCGAAAGCCCCGCCCACGCGGCTGGCGTGCACGCGCACCCGGTCTTCGTCCAGCCCCAGGCGCTGGCAGACCACGTCGCGCTGGTAGTACACGTCCTGCGACCCCACCCAGAGGTCCAGCCGGCCCTCGGCATCGAACGCCGCCACCGCCGCGCGCGGCTGGATCGGCGCGTGCGCCGCCAATGGGATGTCGATGCGCAGGTCCACGTCCCACTCACCGTGCGCGTCGATGGCGTCCTCGTGCACCCGGTACTTGAATCCACCTTCTGCGAGGTGGCGGTCCACGTCCACCAGCTGGTCGATGTCGGCCTGCCCGAAACCGCCTTGAGAAAGCCAGCGTGCGTCCAGCGCCGCCTCGATGCGGTCCAGCGCCCCGGGTGTGCGCGCGACGATGCCGATGCCCTCGCTCGACGCCTGCTGCAGGCGCTGATCGCGCACCAGCGCCACGAAGCCCTTCACCGCCCGCGCGGCAGCCTCGTTCATCGAACCCAGCGTGGAGGCGCGCTCGGCCGACACCGGCGCGCGCAACACGCGACCGAACAGCAGGCCCGGCAGGCGCACGTCTGCCACATAGACCGGCGCGCCCGTCACGATGGCCTGCCCCTGTTCGATCGGCACGGCCCGGCCCACATGGCGGCCCCCGCGCTGGAACGCACGCAGTTGCGCCATGGGCCGGGGCTCGGCCATGCGCTCGCCCTCGCTGTGCCCGGCCGCCAGCGCCTCGCGCAGCGTGGCACAGGCCTGGGCCAGCGGCAGGGCGAAGTCCTTCACCGACTCGCTGCCCACGGTGGCGCGCACGCGCGCCATCTCGCCGGTGTGCGGCAGGCGCAGCGTGAGCTGGTCCCAGCCGATGCCCAGTTCCTCGCACGCCACCTGCTTGAGCGCGGTGCCGATGTTCTGGCCCATCTCCACGCGCGGCAACAGCAGCTCGTAGCGGCCCTCGCGGTGCCGCACCCAGCCCAGCGCGTCCTCGTAGCCCGCCACCGGCCGCTTGGGAATCACCGGCAGGGCGCAGCCGGCCAGAAAGGCCACGCTCAACACCCCGCCGGCCTGCAGGAAACCGCGCCGCTTCACGGCCGTCCCCGCTGCAAGGCCGCCGCGCGCTGCACGCCCGCGCGGATTCGCTGCTGCGTGCCACAGCGGCACAGGTTGCCCGCCAGCGCCTCGTCCACGCGCGCCGGGCTGGGCGCCGGGTCCTGCCGCAGCAGGGCCACGGTGGCCATGATCTGGCCCGCCTGGCAATAGCCGCACTGCGGCACGCGCTCGTCCAGCCAGGCCTGTTGCACCGGGTGCAGGCCGCCTTCACGGCCCGCCAGCCCCTCGATGGTTTCCACGGCCTGGCGCTGCACCGCGCTCACCGGCAGCAGGCAGCTGCGCTGCGCCTGGCCGTCGAGCAGCACGGTGCAGGCGCCGCACTGGCCCGCACCGCAGCCGAACTTGGTGCCCACGAGGCCCAGGTGTTCGCGCAACACGGCGAGCAGGGTCTCGTCCTGCCAGTCGGGGTGGATGTCGAACCGCTGGCGGTTCACGAGGATGTGCATGGCAAGGCTCCGGTGAGGGGGATGCCGCACTGTCCCAGCCGCCGCGCCGCGCGTCTTGAAGATTCGCGCCACGCCCGCATCCGGCCCTACTGACGTTCGGGGCAATCCCATTCCAGGAAAATACGCGCATGTTCCATTTCAACCTCGTCCAACCCACGTTCGCGGCATAGCTGCGTCCTTTCGATGGAAATCGGAAGGCGATGACCTTCCGGCCCCACAACCCCGGCAGGCATGGTCTTCCGGGGTTTTTGTTTTTTCAGGTTCCCACATGTTCACGCGCACTTACGACAAGCTGATCGCCACGATTTCCGCCCGCCGGAACGTGGGATGCGTGCGCGTGCGCCCGTGGTCCGGCCGACCCATTCCCTCCTGAGTCAGCTCCGGTGAATCCATGCCGGGGCGGCTTGATCGTCCTGACATGTGGACCCTCGAAGGGGTCCGGAAAGATTCACCATGAACCGCACCAACAACAACGGCATCCGCAACATCGGCATCATTGCCCATGTGGACGCGGGCAAGACCACGACCAGCGAACGCATCCTCTACTACACGGGCGAAAGCCACCGCATGGGCGAAGTGCACGATGGCGCTGCCCACATGGACTTCGACCCCGAGGAGCGCCGACGCGGCATCACCATCAACAGCGCCGCCACCACCGTGCATTGGCGCGGCGTGCAGATCAACCTGATCGACACCCCCGGCCACATCGACTTCAACATCGAGGTGGGCCGCGCGTTGCGCGTGCTCGACGGTGCCGTGGTGGTGCTGGACGGGGTGGCCGGCGTGGAGCCGCAGACCGAGACCAACTGGCGCCTGGCAGACCGGCACGAAGTGCCACGCATCGCCTTCGTCAACAAGCTCGACCGCACGGGCGCGAACTTCGAGCGCGTGATCGCGTCGATGCGCGAACGCTTGGGCGTGCAGGCCGTCCCGGTGCACCTGCCGATCGGCGCCGAAGGCGAATTCCGCGGCGTCGTGGACCTGGTGCGCATGCGCGCCCTGCTGTGGGCGCGTGACGATGCATCGCAGCCGGTGCAGGAAGCCGCCATTCCATCTGCCCTCCTGGCCGAAGCCCAGGCGGGTCGCGCGCGCCTGCTGGAAGCCGTGGTCGAGCAAGACGACGAGGCCCTGGAGGCCTGGCTGCGCGGCGAAGAGCCCTCGGTGGAACGGCTGCAACGCTGCATCCGTGCGGGCGTGCGCCAGCGTGCCTTTGTGCCCGTGCTGGCAGGTTCGGCCTTCCGCAATCGGGGTGTCGAGCCGCTGCTGGACGCGGTGGTCGACTGGCTGCCCGCGCCTGGGGAGCGCGAAGGCACCACCACGGGCCTCGACAGCGCGCCGCTGGCCGCCCTGGCATTCAAGGTGGTGGCCGACGAGCACGGCAGCATGGTCTTTGTGCGCCTGTATGCGGGCCGGTTGCGGCGTGGCGACTCGGTGCTCAACACCAGCACTGGTCGCATGGAGCGCGCGGCCCGCCTGTATGAGGTACATGCCGACAAGCGCATCGAACGCGATGAACTCGTGGCGGGCGAGATCGCCGCGGTGGTCGGCTTCAAGGACACCCTTACGGGCCAGACCCTGAGCGACCCCAGGCACCCGGTGCAGCTGGAGTCCATCGCCGTGCCGGAGCCGGTGATCCACATGGCGCTGGAGCCGCGCACCAAGGCCGACCAGCAGGGCCTGTCCAAGGCGCTGCAGAGCATGCTGCGCGAGGACCCGAGCCTGCGCGTGCGCCAGGACGATGAGTCGGGGCAGACCATTCTGTCCGGCATGGGCGAGCTTCAGCTGGAGGTCGCCGTGCACAAGCTGCACGACCGCCATGGCGTGGGCGTGGTGGTGGGCCGTCCCCAGGTGGCCTACCGCGAGACCATTGCCACGGCAGCGGAGCTGACGCACGTGCACAAGAAACAGACCGGCGGCCCCGGCCAGTTCGCGCAGCTCACGCTGCGCCTGGAACCTCTGGAGCGAGGTGCAGGCGTGCAGTTTGAGAGTCGCATCGTCGGCGGCGCGATTCCCCGCGAGTTCATTCCCGCGGTGGAAGCGGGCGTCCGGCGCGCGGCCGAAGCCGGTCCGGCTTCGGGCTACCCGGCCGTGGACTTCCGCGCCGTGCTGCTGGATGGCGCGTTCCACGAGCGCGACTCCTCGGCCATGGTCTTCGAGCTGGCGGCAAGCCATGCGCTGCGCGATGCCTTCGCCAAGGCCCGGCCACATCTGCTGGAGCCGGTGATGGCCGTGGAGGTGATAACGCCCACGGAATACCTGGGCGACGTGATCGGCGATCTGCACCGCCGCCGTGGCCAGGTGCGAGGGCATGAAGTGCGCGGCACGGCCACGGTGGTCGACGCGCTGGTGCCGTTGAAGGAGATGTTCGGCTACATCAGCACGCTGCGCGCACTTTCATCGGGCCGTGCGCAGTACACGATGCAGTTCGACGGCTACCAGGTGGCGCCGCCGGCTGTGGCCGAGTTGGCTGTGGCTTGACCAGAAGGGTGCCATCTTGCGGGATGGCACCCTTTTCTTTGGCACTTGAACTCACGGCGCGTCGCAAGGCCCTACTAAGATGTCGTCATGAATGATGCCAACATCGATGCAGTGGTTGAACTCGAAGAGCGGCTGGCGCGCGCGATGCGCACCTCCGACGTCCCGGTTCTGGACGAACTGCTGGCGGACGATCTGCTGTTCACGAACCACCTAGGCCTGGTGGTGACGAAACTGGAAGACCTTGACGTTCATCGATCGGGCTTGTTGAAGCTCGACTCGCTCGTTGCGTCGGACCGCAGCATCCGGCAGCTCGGCAACGTGGCCATTGTCGCGGTGCGGGTGCAGCTGGCTGGACGCCATGCCGACCACCATTTTGAAGGCACGTTCAGATACACCCGCGTTTGGGCACTGCTGGGCGCCCGCTGGCGGATCGTCGCCGCACACGCGAGCGTGGTGGCCGCATAACACGGTCGGCCACAGGCTGCGGCAGAATGCACCCACGGGCCGCGCACAGCCGGCCCGCTTCCGCCCCGGGCCCCATCACGCCCGAGGGCACAAGACTCCTGTTGAACCCGGCACGAGCAGATCACGGTCGCGCAACCGCGCGGCCCCCGGCGATCCGTCCTTTCAACCCAGGAGTTCCACACCCATGCCTGCACCGGCCACCTCCCCGCGCCTCGCGGTCCTCATCGCCCTGTCCGCGCTGGCGATCCTGCCGCTCAACATGTTCGTGCCCTCGCTGCCGAACATCGCCACCGACCTCGACGCCGACTTCGCGCTCGTCAACCTCGCCGTCGCCGGCTACGCGATCGCCACCGCCGTGGCGCACCTGATCGCAGGCGCAATGTCCGACCGCTTCGGGCGCAAGCCCGTCGCGCTGGCCGCGCTGGCGGTCTACACCCTCGCCTCCGTCGGCTGCAGCCTGGCGACCGACATCACCACCTTCCTGGTGTGCCGCATGCTCCAGGCCACCGTCATCGCCGGCTATGCCGTGTCCCTCGCGGCCATCCGCGACACCTCGGACGAAGGCGGGGCCGCCAGCCGCATCGGTTATGTCTCCTCGGCCTGGGCCCTGGCGCCCATGATCGGCCCCACCGTGGGCGGCCTGCTCGACAGCGCCTTCGGCTGGCGCGCCAACTTCGTCGCCTTCGCCGTGCTCGGGCTCGCGGGCCTTTGGCTGGTGGCCTTCCACCTGAAGGAGACCAACCACCACCGCACCGCCTCCTTCGCCCTGCAACTGAAGGGCTACGGCGAGCTGGGCCGCTCGCTGCCGTTCTGGGCCTATGGCCTGTGCATGGCCTTCGGCATCGGCACGCTGTACGCCTTCCTGGGCGGTGCGCCGCTGGTGGCGGCGCAGCTGGGCGGCTTGTCGAGCACGGCCCTGGGCGCCTACATGGGGCTGGTGCCGGCGGGCTTCATGCTGGGCAGCTACCTCGTCGGGCGCGCCAGCTCAAGACACCCGCCGACCCGCCTGATCCTGGTGGGCCGCGTGCTCACCGCCCTGGGCCTGCTGGTGGGGCTGGTGCTGATGGCCTCGGGCCTGACGCACCCGCTCGCCTTCTTCGGCCCCTGCGTCTTCGTGGGCCTGGGCAACGGCCTGACCATGCCGGCGGCCAACGCGCGCATCCTGTCCCTGCGCCCGCACCTCGCGGGCACGGCGTCCGGCCTGGCCGCCGCGGTGACGGTGATCGGCGCCGGCGTGGTCGCGTTCTGCTCGGGCCTGGTGGTCAACGCCTCGAACGCCCACCTCGCCGTGCTGGGGGTGATGTGGGCCAGCTCGCTGCTGTCGCTGCTCGTGGCCCTGTTCATTGTTCGCACCGAACGCTAAACCCTGTGCCGCTCGATGAACGCCCGCGCCTCGGCCGGCCGGGTGATCTCCGTCCATTGGAGGTGGGCGTAGCACGGATCCTCGCGAAGGCCGGCGTACTTGCGCCGGTTCTTCTCGAAGGTGCGGAACGACCACAGCAGGATGGAATCGCGAGAGAAGAACGCCATGCGCAGCGACTCGCGGTTGCCGTGAAACAGTTCTTCGCGCGTCACGATCCGGCCGACCGTGCGCCAGAGCACGCGCCAGAACACCGTCCAGCGGCCGTAATTGAGCCACACCACGTGCGTGGCCCGGGGCCACAGCACGTCGCGCACGGCACTGTAGTTGCCATCGGCCACCCAGCGTTCGCCCGCCGTGGCCACCGACACGCTGCGCTCGAACTGTTCGTGGGGCACCGCCTGCCAATCCGGCCCCCAATAGGCTTGGTCCAGCTCGACGTGCCGGCACTGCGCCGCTTTGCCCAAGGCCTCGGCGAAGGTCGATTTGCCGGCGCCACTTGTTCCTACAACCAGAAATCGCATGCGCGCGATGCTAGCCCACCGCGCGGCCTGCTCAGGCCATTTGCCGGGGGCCCAGGTTGATGGGGTGTTGGGAGTATTCGCCTGCGCCTCACGTCCGTCTGTGGGGTAGCCCACACAGGGGAAGACCCTTTCACCACGCCCCGTACTGCTCGACCACGCCGCGCCACAGAGCCAGCAGCTCGGCCCGCGCCGCGCGGTCGCCCGCGGATTTCCAGACCGCCGTCTGCACCAGCACCAGGCGCCGCGCAGGGTCCACAAAGATCACCTGGCCGCGCACACCGATGAGGGCAAACCGCGGCCGTGCCCCTGGAAAGATCCAGAAATGGTTCCCGTAGCCAAAGTAGGAACTCGCCACAAAGGGCTGAGCATGGGGCGCGAAGGTGGTCGATTGCCGCACCCACGCCGCGGGAATGACCTGCCTGTCGCCGATCCGTCCCCCATTGGCCAGCAACATCCCGAGACGACCGTAGTCCCGCAGCGTCGCGTGCAGGAACGCGAAAGCCGCTTCCTGGCCCGCGGCATCGACCAGGAAACTCGCGTCGTCCTGAGCCCCCATGGGCTGCCAGATCCGTTCACTCAGGTAGTCGGCCGGCGCAACACCGGTGGCACCGCGCAGCACGAGACCGAGCGCCTGCGTGTCCGCAGACGAGTAGTAGAACAACTTGCCCGGTGCGATCCGGCGCTGGACATACGGGAACAACACCGCGGCCCCACCCCGCGAGCGGCGCCCGATGGTGTCTTCGATCAAGGCACTCAGGTCGTCGCGGCCGTCGTACTGCTCCGAGAACCGGACACCCGATGACATCTGGAGCAGATCGCGGATCGAAGCCGCACCATAGGGGTTGCCCGTCAGCTCGGGCACGTAGACCTGCGCCAGGTCGTCGAGAGAACGAATATGCCCTTCCTCCACGGCGATGCCGATGAGCAGGCCCACGATGGACTTGGCCATCGACGCAGACAGGAAGCGCGTGGCCGGGCCGCGCCCGTACTGGTAACGCTCGAGCACCACCGTGTCGTCCTTGATCACCATGAGACCCGTGACCCGCTGGCGGTCCAGATAATCGTTCACGTCGAGGCGTCGGCCATCGTGCTCATACGCAAAACGCGTTTCCTCAGGCGCACTGGCCAGAGGCCTCGAATGCGCGCCCTTTCTGACGGCGCGATGGGCCAGCGCCTGCTCCAAGGCCCCACTGAAGGAGTCCAGCAGGTGCTCGGGCTGCTCGTCCGCCACAAGATGCGGTGCCAACGGGACGGGACCGCCGGGTGGATAGCCTTGCCCGCCCCTCAACAGCGCCTCGTCCGGCGCGGCGGCATGGGCGACGCAGGCCAGCATGAACGCAAGGCAGGCCGTTACAGCAGGTAAAGAGGTCATCAGAAGATGCTAACGCTGCCCGGCTCGCGGTAAGGTGCGGAGTTCCTCTTGTTCAACGCCCAAGGAGACCCGGAATGATCCCCAAGAACACGATCTGTCTCTGGTTCGACCGCGACGCCCTGGAGGCCGCGACCTTCTACGCCAAGACCTTCCCCGACAGCGCGGTCGGTGCCGTGCACCGCGCGCCGGGTGACTATCCCTCGGGCAAGGAAGGCGATGTGCTCACGGTGGAGTTCACCGTGGTGGGCATCCCCTGCATCGGGCTCAACGGCGGCCCGGTGTTCCCGCACAGCGAGGCCTTCTCTTTCCAGATCGCCACCGACGACCAGGAGGAGACCGACCGCCTTTGGAACGCCATCGTGGGCAACGGCGGCCAGGAGAGCGAGTGCGGCTGGTGCAAGGACCGCTGGGGCCTGTCGTGGCAGATCACGCCGCGCACGCTCACCGAGGCCTTCACCGGCTCCGACCGCGCGGCCGCCAAGCGCGCCTTCGACGCGATGATGTCCATGAAGAAGATCGACGTGGCCGCCATCGACGCGGCACGGCGCGGCTGACGCCTCAGCGCGTCGCGTAGCGCGCCAGCACCGCCGCCGCCTGCTGCACCAGCCGCTCGCGCAGCGCAGGCGGTGAGAGCACCTCGATCTCGTCGCCGAAGGCGAGCAACTGCCGCGCGCCCTGCTCCACCGATTCGACGCGCAGCGTCACCTCGTCGCTCACCGGGTCGCTGAACGGCACGCGCGCGTTCGCCAGCCACGTCATCCCCCGCGGCGTCACGCGCGCCCGCACCTCCAGCGAACGCAGCTCCGCCTCGAAGCGCGCAGCGGACGCCTGCCAGGTGCCCGCGAGGTCGAACGTCCTGGGCCGCCGAAAAGCGGCCCCCACCTTCAGCTCCAGCAGGCTTGCGAGCCGGTAGGTGCGCACGCCGTCGCCTTTCGCCGGGGCCGCGTCCACCGCGCGCGCCACCAGGTACCACGCGCCGGCCTTGAGCACCAGGCCCAGCGGCTCCAGCACGCGCCAGGCCTTGCCGCGCCAGCTTTCGTAGCGCACCTCGATGCGGCGCGCGCGCCAGACCGCGTCGGCCACCTCGCGCAGGAAGTTCGGCGCGTCCTGTGCGCGGTACCAGTCCACCGGGTCGATGTGCAGGCGCTGGCCCACGCGGTCGGCCTGTTCGCGCCATTCCCCCGGCAGGCTCGCCACCATCTTCAGCCGCGCCGAAGCCGCCGCCGCACCCAGGCCGAGCTCGGTGGCCGGCCCGGGCAGGCCGGCGAGCAGCAGCGCCTGGGCCTCGGGCTCGGTCATGCCGGTGAGCCGGGTGCTCCAGCCCTCGCGCAACTGAAAGCCGCCCTGGCGCCCCCGCTCGCCCCACAGCGGCACACCAGCAGCCGAGAGCTGGTCGATGTCGCGCAGCACGGTGCGTTCGGACACTTCCAGCGCCTGCGCCAACGCGCCGGCCGTCAGGCGGCCGCGCGCCTGCAGCAGCATGAGGATGGAGAGCAGTCGGCTGGCTTGCATGCGAGCGATTTAAACATGACACACCGTGTCATGTTATGCGGCGGATCATGGTTGCACTGTCTTTCAAGGAGCTTTTGCCATGACCGAATCCCCCATCGTCGAGCTGCGCCGCTACACCCTGCACCCGGGCCGGCGCGAGGCGCTCATCGAACTGTTCGACCGCGAGTTCGTCGAAACCCAGGAAGCCCAGGGCCTGCGCGTGATCGGCCAGTTCCGCGACCTCGACGACGCCGACCGTTTCGTCTGGCTGCGCGGCTTCGCCGACATGGCGCGCCGCGCCCAGGGCCTGGCCGCGTTCTACGGCGGCCCGGTGTGGCAGGCGCACCGCGACACGGCGAACGCCACCATGCAGGATTCGGACGACGTGTTCCTGCTGCGCCCGGCCTGGCCCGGTTCGGGCGTCGATGGCGAGGCAACACCCCGGCGCGCCCAGCCCGGCACCGCCGACACACCGCCCGGCCTGCTGGACGCGGCGGTGTTCCCGCTGCGCGCACCCGCCGGCGGCGACCTGCTGACGCTGTGCCGCGAGGTGCTCTCGCCGGTGCTGCGCCAGGGCGGCGCGCGGCGCATCGGCTGGTACGTGACGGAGCCCAGCCCCAACAACTTCCCGCGCCTGCCGGTGCGCGAAGGCGAGCCGGTGCTGGTGGGCTTCGCGCTGTTCGACAGCCCCGCCGCCTTCGACGCCTTTGCGCGCGGCGGCGCCTGGGCGCGCGACGCTCAGCCCACGCTCGCCCCCTGGCTGGCCGGCCCGACCGAAAGCCACCGCCTCACCCCCCCCGCCCGGTCCGCCCTG